>CAIXSC010000868.1 GCA_903921945.1 uncultured Planctomycetaceae bacterium | reverse complement strand
GAGGATGGCCAGGAGTCCCAGATGAAAGTCAAAATCTGTCCGCGTTGCGGGCAAGCGTTCACGGCCACGGCGGCCGGCATGGAACTGTTGTACTCGCATTTACGCCACGAGCACGCCTTATCGGCGGCGGACGCGGACGATGCTGTGGACGCGGCGCAAACCGAGGAGCGAGTGGAACCGACTCCGCGCGAACTGCCCCGCTGCCATTGACGCGGGTCGTCCTTGACGCGTGTCGAAGTGGCGAACCGATGAGGATGTCGGTGGGGTGTTCACTGGAGAGATCCCGGGTGAACTCGCCAAGGCGTCGAGGCGCGGGCGTTCAAGTCGTGGGGGCGGCGGCCGGACGGTTCGGAGCGCGGAGGCGACGATCGAGGTAGTATCGCGATTCGGCTTGCCGACGCAGCTCGATCAACTCCATTCGTGCCGCTCCTTGAACCGACTCGAGCGAACGGACTGTCGTTCGATCCAATTCGGGCATCGGCCGGTGGTACACCAACGCCAGCATGTGGTCGAACGCCTGGGAGCGTTGGCCGGCTCGGAGCAACGCCAGAATTCGCCAGTAGCGGTATTCGACCGTGCGAGGCGCGTCGAGCGCCGCGTTGCGGAAAGACTCGGACGCCGCCAGGAATTCGCCGCGACCGTACTGTTCAAAGCCTTGCTCGAAAAACCGCACCGCTCGAAATCCGATCGGTTCCACCAGTTGCAAATCTGGTCGCTCGATGAAGAACTGGCCGGCTCCGGCTTGCCACGCCAAGTCCGCTCGCACGGCGGGCGAGGCGATCTGGCCGGCGATCACGTCGACAAGCTCTTGCCGCGTTACGCGGCCTTGCATCACGATGATCGCGCCGCTGAGCGACCCTTGCTGCGGTTCGAAGTGCGCTTCATCGACGCGGCAACCGTCGAAGCGGGCATGGGCCTCGAGAACCAAGTTGACCCCGTCCAGCAGTTCACTGAGCGGGACCGATTTTCGCTGCACCACTTCGTAGGGGCGGTCGACGAGCCGTTTCAGGGTGCCATCGACCGCGGCATTGAGGGCGGCCGACCGCTGGCCATCGGTCCAGACATAGAGGTCGTAATTCAGGAACCGTTCCAAGTGGTCGCGGCATTCGGCCAGTTCCACCCAGGCTCCTCGCAGTTCCGCTTGATTGGCCAGCTCCGCATGCAGTTGTTTCGCGATCGCCTCGGTCGCCTTGTCCCAAGCAGGCCCAAGCATCGCTCGGCCATCGGGTAGCAGCAGTTTCTCGCCGGCCGACGGGCCCGCCCAGGCGGGGTCGGCATCCATGAGCAGCGAGCATTCCGAGACCGCCACCTCATGCAGACCCGCTTCAGGCACCCGGCCATAGAGTTGCAACTGCAGCACGCCGGCCTCGGTTTCCTGCACGTAGGCGCCTTGCAGGAAGTGCCCTTCCCTGCCGAACCGCTCGCGCAGGCGAATTCGCAAGGCGGCGACCAGCGATTGAAGCGGCACCGGCGTCTCGCGTTCGATGTTCAAACGGCCGCCGAAGAGGCTTTCCAGCTGAGCTCGTTGTCGCGCGGCGACCGACTTGTCGAGGATCACATCCACCAGCCAGCGGCCCGGACGGGCGGCGTCTTCTCGCTGATTGACCAGCCACGCTCCATGCAATTCCGGGAGCCGCTTGCAAGCGGCCTGTGCTTCGATCCGCGCTTGGTCCGCGTTCCGCCGCAACTCGTCGGCATCCACGGCGCTAGGCTGGGCGGCGGCAAGCGGCGGATTGTCCTGGGCGGCGGCTGGCGTGGACAGGGGCGGGCCGACCATACTCATCGCGGTCACGGCAAACAGTGCCAGCGAGCCCAGGCGCGAGACTCGGCAGCGGCAACCGAACGCGGTCTGCCTGCCGATTTCGCCCGTTCCGAGCCCGCAGCCGAATCCGATTCCTAGTCCAAGATGTGTCATAACCAGCCGCCTTTCCGGTGAGTTCGCTTGCTGTCTTATAGTTCACGAACCACTGCCGTTCAAGGAAATGCGTTGCCGTTTGTCACCAGCCTGCCGTGGGGATACAATCCGGCCTCAACGACGACTGGGGCCCAACCCGCCTGCCCAGCCCGGTCGAGAACGCGGTCCCGCCCTCCATCCGCTTGCTAAACTAAGGACGCGTTACGACCGACATGAGGAGCCGCTTCGTCACATGCCGTTGAATCATCCCGCGCTACGCGACCGTTTTATCGGGGCCACCCGACACGTGAGTCAACACGGTCACCCTGTCAGCAAGTGGGTGCTCGCCGGCTGGCTGTGGTTCGTGGCAAGCTTGGTCGGACCGGCGCCGGCAACGGCCCAGTCGGGCGGGACCTCGCCTGCCGCCGCCGGCGCGTCCAACGCCGCTGTTGGGCCCACCGGTGGCACTTCGGCTTCAGCCCTCGCGAACCCCGCGACCATTGAGGGCGGCCAGTCGACGGCCGAGCTGAGCCAGTTGGCGGTGGAATACGTCGAGCGGTTCATCGCGGTGACGCAGAGCGAGCAGCGGCAGACGCTGGGAGCGCGTGATGGGGCGGCTGGCGAAGGACCGGAGTTCAATCTACTGCCCGGAATCAAGTCGCTCGATCCGAGTCGCCGCAAGCTGCCGGCCGATGTGCTGCTCCAGAATTTGGACCCGTTGGCCCGTCGGGTCGACGAGACGGCCGGCGCGATCCATGGCCGCACGCAGTCGATCGCCAAACATTGGATGGAAGTCCGAACGGCATTGAATTCGGCGGAAGTCGCCAAGGCTGAATTACTGGCCAACAAGGCGATCGCTGGAAAGCTGGCTTCGCTGATCAGTCTCGACAATCGTTGGTTTTGGCTGGCGACGGTGGCGGCCGTCGCCGTCCTGTCGGCCGTGTCGTGGCATGAGCGTCGCCACGAGTATCGTCGCCACTTGCTGGGTGCCAAAGCTCGGGCGATCGGCGTGGCGCGTTGGTTGAGGTACTTTTTAGGGCTGCTGATCGCGCTCACGGCGGTCACCTTTTTGGCGGGCGATCGCATCTTCCATCTGTTGACGCATGCGGGCGGCGGCGCCGACACGGCTTCGATCGACGATTTACGGCGACAGGTCGCGGAGCTGCGGGCGCGTGCCGAGTCATTCGCGGCGGCGGGAAACGCGTCGGCGACGGTCCGCTCGCCCCGGCCGGAACCGGCCGGAGATGGGCAAGACCCCGAAGTCACTCTGCGAAAGACATGGCAATGGCTGCGGGAGGAAACGCGGGAAACACGCGTCCAGCTGGCGGTTCAGCGGGAACTGTCCGCCGCGTTGGAACGTGACACGCTGCGGCTTCGATTGCTCGTATCCGAAGCCGATCAGAACCGCACGGATATCGCCCAGTTCCAAAGCAACAAGCGGTGGATCCGGGCCAGCATGGGCGGCTCGCTGTTGGCGGTTGTCGGCGGCAGCGCCTTCGTCTTCTTCCGCGGGATCCGCCGCCGCCGGCGTCAAAACGAGGAAACCTGCCCGATGTGCATGGCGGTCGGCAAAATCGATCGCGTGACTGACGGACCGGCTACTGAAATGGTCCGCTGTTCGAACGTGATTTCCGAGAATCCGTTTGAGGAGTGCCACTTCACGTTCAATTCGCTTTACCGCGACATGACGAAGCTCTGCTTCCCGACGCTTGGCCACCCGTCGTCCGGCAAGACTCACTGGCTGGCGATGACCTACCGGGAATTGAATCAAGGAAACTATCCGGCCACCATCCAATTCGACAAAGTTCGATCGGATAGCTCGGAGGACATGGATCGCATCGTCGACGATCTGATCAACAGCCGACTTAGCACCATGGCCACGATGGTGGATCGGCTGCCTCGTCCGCTGCTGTTCAACTTCCGCGACTACGATCGCTTGGGCGGTTCCAATTTGCTGGTCAGCATCTTCGATTACTCGGGCGAAGTGCTCCAACGCATGACGCTCAACGACCCGCAGCGCCGCCGGGCACTGGACGCCGACGGCTACCTGTTTTTCCTGGATCCGACCCAGCGGAGCGAAGAGCAGGTGAAGGAGCTGATCGACTTTCGCGAAGACGTGCGAGTGCTGCGCAAGGTGCGCTCGGGGCAGGCGTTGCAAGCGCCGGTCGCGTTGTGCGTGTCGAAGATCGACCTGCTGATCAACCAGGAGTACGCGGATCCGGGCGGCACCGGCCCGATCGGACGGTTCTACAAGGAGCTTGAGGAAATCGATCCGTCGGGCTCCGGAATGTCGCTGGAGATCGTCGAGCGTCGCTCGGACGCGATTCGGCGGTTGCGGGATACGATCTGGCCGGGTTGGCAGATCGAAAAGCAGGTTCATGAACTGTTCGGCGGGCGTTGCCTGTTCTTCCCGTTGACCCCGGTTGGCCTCACCGAACTTGGCGTCGAAGATTTGGGACAACGCACGATCCAGCCGTACGGCATTCTCGATCCGCTGATGTGGCTGCTGCACATGAACGGTTACAACGTGCTGAAGTAGAGCTTTCGACGGAAGCCTGTGGGCAGGATGGTTGGTGGGCGGAACGGCGCCGCGGCATGGCAACGCTGCGGCGGAACGGCGCCGCGGCAGGACGGCTTTCAACAAGGTGGCGGGAACGTGCTCGAGGACGATCGCGGCGAAGCACGATCGACTGCGGGAATGATGGACTGCAAGAACGGTTGACGTGGACCTGATCTCCGGGAGATGCCGGTTCGGCCAGATCCGCTAAGACGAAGGGAAACCGACCATGGCTTGGCCCATGGGCTCCGACTATGCGTCGATGCTCCAAAACTCGGCGGTCGCCTTTAAGGACCCCGAGCTGAAGCGGTCGACCATCAAGCGTGACAAGAACGGCTTGCCGCATGGCATGTCCGGGCAGTTCGCCGTGGTTTACAAGGCGACGCTGCCATCGGGCAGCCATCTCGCCGTGCGGGCGTTCACCAGCGGCCGGGATGGGCGTGGCGAAACCTATCGCGCGATCAGCGATTATCTGGCCAAGAACCGCCATGTGAGTTCGCTGATCGAGTTCGCTTACGCGGAAAAAGGCATTCGCGGCAGCGACGGCAAGTTCTATCCGCTGGTCACGCTGGAATGGGTCGATGGAGCCACGCTGTTCGACTGGCTGAAGCACCAGTGCCAGGACAACAACGCCGCGCGCATCGCGTCGCTGGTGCCGCTTTGGAGCGAGCTGGTGGATGAACTGGCCGATGCCCAGATCGCGCACGGCGACTTGCAACAAGCCAACGTCATGGTGAACACGGCCGGCCAATTGAAGTTGGTCGACTACGATTGCATGTGCGTGCCCGAACTGGTGGGCCGGCCGAATCTGGAGACGGGCGTCGAGCCTTACCAGCATCCGCAGCGAAACGCGAACACGCCGCTCTCTCCCGATCTGGATCATTTTTCGGCGCTGTTCATCTACATCGGGCTGCGGGCATTGGCTGCCCGGCCGCGGCTGTGGGCCGAGTACATTGAGCGGCACCAGTACGACAAATTGCTCATCCGGAAAGAAGATTTCGAAGATCCGGCGGCCTCCGAGCTGTTCCGGACGTTGCGACAGTCGCCCGACACCGAGATCGGCCGCTTGGTGGACAGTCTCGTCGAGCTTCATCGGGCTGACATGCATCAGGTGCCGCCGCTGCGGGACATTTTGTTCTCGTTTGATCGCGTCGGCTCGCTGCTTTCGCAGGGCATGTTCGACGAAGCGGTGGACATGGTTTCGAGGCGGAAATCGCGGCAGCCGGAACCGTCGTCGCTGGTTCAACCGCTCGCCGATGCGCGTCGCCGAGTCGATTGCCTGCGGGAATTGCGAGCGAAATTGCAGGCGGGCGACGGTGTCGGCGCGCTCGCCTTGGCGAGTTCGCCGCTGCTTAAGAGTTACCCGGCCGCCAAGCCGCTCGTCGAGGAAGCGCAGGCGGCGGCCGCCGCCACCGCTTGGTTCGCGCAGCTTCAAGCGGCCCGCCAATCCCAAGCTGGCCGCGAACTGGTGAAGCTTTGGGATGCGGGGAACGCGGCGTTCAAGCAACGTCCGGCTGCCGCACCCTGGGTTGCGGAAGTCGAGAGCTGGCGAAAACGCAACGCGACGTGGGACCGGGTGATCGTCGAGTATCGAAAAACGCCACCCGACCCGGCCGTGTTGCGACGCCTGTGGGGCGACCTATTGCAGCTCGGCGGCCATCCTGAAGCGGCCCCGAACAAAGACCGCATCGAGCTGGCAATCGAGCGTTATGAAGCGTGGAGCAAGCTGCCGCCGGCAACCACGGTCCCCAGCCAATCGGCCGATGAGCAATTGCTCGCCGCCTGGCGCGAAGACCTGTTCGCGAAGTGGCCGGTCGCCGAGTCCGAGCGGCCGCGACGCGACGCGGCGGAAAAGCGGCTCAAGTTGCTGGCCCAGTTGCAACAGGCGGTCGCGGCGGTCGGCGGCGATGTCAAGCTTGAAGGCGAGCGGCGGATCGTGGCGCTCGGCGCTGGTTTGCAAGCCGCCTTGGCCACGTCGTTAGGCAAAGCGGCCAACTCGCGAGCGGCGGCCGGTTACGAGCATTCCCAGTCGCAGCGGGTGCGGACCGCGCAGAGCCGCTTGGTGGCCTTTGACCGCTTCATCACGGCGTTGCGCGAAGCGACCACCGAAACGGCGATTGTCGAAGCGGGACTCGAACTGCAACGCGCCCAAGGCGCGATGTTGGTTGACGCCGCGCAGCAACAACGGGTGGCGGTCGCCCAGCAGCGGATCCCGTTGCTGCAAAAGCTGCAGAAGATTCCGCTGTCCCAACCCGCCGAGCAACTGGATGTCCAGTTATTGGCGGTTTGGCATAAGACACTTGACGATTGTCCCGAGGCGGCTCCCTGGGCCAAAGCCTACGCCATGGCCGCTCGCCGCCGCGAGCTGCTGCATCGGATTCAGTCCGCGCGCGAGCGGAACGACGAAGCCCAACTTGCGGAGCTTGCCCGCGACCCGGTGCTCCAGGGTTACGCGCTGCCGCGGGACATCAGTCAAGCGGCGGCTGCCGCGATCGACCGGCTGGCGCGTGGCCAGCGGCTGGTCGAGTCGTTACGGACGGGTGATCGGGCGGCCTTCCTGGAGCAGTTCGACGCGCCGTTATTGCGACAGTCGCCCGTCCAGTTCGCGCCGTTTCGCGAGATGCTGCGGACCTTGATTGTCGACGAAGTCCTCCCCGCGAAAAAACTGCAGCTCGAACCGCCGATCGCGGTGAAATCCCTGGTGCCGCAAGGACAGGTCCTGATCGCGCGCTGGCGCTGGCCACTGCCGCGTTTCACCGACCAGTGCCTGCTGGGCATTGTGCGGACTCCACCACGCAAGACCGACGATCCGCGGACCATGCCGATGGTCGAGCAGACGATTGTCACCCGCAAATCGTACGAGAGCGCTTCGGGAAGCCGCCGCATCCATCCGCTGCCGGAATGGGAAGGCTGCTATGTGGCGGTGTGGGCGATCATCGAAGCCGGTTTTGAGACTTTCCATAGCGAACCGTTGACGCTGGGACGAATCACCAGCCAGTCGCCTAGCGGCAGCGGCCGCGGCGCGGCCCCGCGGTTCGGCCGGTTCTGAAAAAAGCATAGACGCGTGAAGACCAGATCGACCCGCCGCAACGGCAAGGAGACGGGCGCATGAGCGCGATGCAACAGATCTACGCGACCCACTGCACCTTTGGAACTTCGGCCATCGAGCGGCGCGAGGGCGAAATGGCGGAACGCGTGCTCGGCTATAGCGCCCGGTCGAGCTCGTTCAGTCCGGCCGACCTCCGCAAGCACTTCCGCACGTTCGAGCGGTACTTGTCGTACACGCTCTGGAGCGACTCGCCCGCCGAGCTGCGGACAACCCTGGTCGCGGCGACCGCGCCGAAGCGGTTGGTGTTCATGCCGTCGGTCTCCGGCTTTCAGATGCTGGGCCAAGTCGCTTATCGCACCTGGGACACCACCGGCAAACGCGCCGGTTCGTATTTCGCGCACCTCGTAGTCGCCGAGCGGGCCAAGGACGAGGCGCCATGGTCGATCCTGGATTGCCTGCGGCTGTGGGGCGCGCCCGGCTGGCAGGTGGAAGACTCGCCGACATTCTCCTTCGATCTGCCGCCACTGGGCGACCTGCGGGGCTTGTGGACCCCGCCTCCCGAACGGGCGTTTGAAGATCCGTTCCAGCCGGTGATCAGCGACGATTGCTTACTCCGGTTTTTGACGCAGGACGATCTTTCGAGCGGATCGGAGGCGACTTTTCTGCCGGCTCGATGGCTTGCCATGCCAGCGAAGCGCCGGCTGGAACTGTTTCGCCAAGCCCTGCGTGGCTACCTGCATATCGCCGGCCAAGGGCGCGACAATGCCGTGCTGGTCGCCGAACCGGAAGTGGCGGCGCTCTTCTTCTACGGCATCGCGCGATTGCTGCCCGAAGGCGAACTTCGCCATGCGATTTCGTTCTCCACCTTCGAAGGCAATCTCGACCGGCCCGCGACTCAGTTGATCGCGACGCATTTCCATGAACCGTTCAAAACCGACCTGCGTCCCGACCGCTATCAACGCGGCTTCGCGCTCAACACGTTTCTCGATGGCAAAGCGACCGAGCTCAGGACGCCCCACCCGTACGCCGACATGATTCTTGGCCGCCTGACGGCCGATGGATGGCGGTCAGTGGACGAGGTCTTCGCGGCGTTCGAGGCCGGACTTGGCAAGACGGTCGCCGATTTGGGCGAACTGGTGCGGGCCGGCGAGTTGGCGGAGCGGTTCCTCGATCCGGCCGCCACGCTCGACGTGGCCAGCTTGGAACGCAATGACTTCACCCGCCGCTATGTCGGCAAGTCGCTCTCGACAACACTCGCCGGCCCCGCCCCCGTCTCGCTGCTTTTCCCGCTGCTCGAAACGCCCGATCAACGGGCGATTTTGCTGCTGAAATGGCTGGCCGGCGGTCCACATGCCGCCGCTTGCGAGCGGAGCCTGCGATATCTCCGCGAACATCTACCGGAGAGCCAGTTGCCGCGATTTCTGGAACTGTCCGAGATTCCGGTCGAGACCAAAACGTCGACCTTGGTGCGGTTTGTCGATCAGGAAAGGCGTTTGCCCACAGGCTGCGAGGACCTGTTCGACATCGCCCAAGGCGCCAGCCGCAGTGCCCGCGACCAGCAGCTCGCGCCGCTCGCCGGCCCATTGTTGCGAGGGTTGCGTTCCGACACCGTTCGCATGCTGGCCGATGCCATCGCGCCCGCTTCGCAAGCGGCATTCTTCGTCGAGCTGGCGGCGGCGGTGGGACGAGCTGACGAGAAGCAAAAGTGGTTGCGGCGGATGGCGGTCACGGGCGGCGTGATGTCGGACGAGTCGCTCTCGGTGGCCATCGAGCGGCTGGGCGAGCGGCTCGATTTGTTGACGCCTGAAATCCAGAAGGAAATCGGACTGCGCTTCGTGCAGTTGCTGAACGGCATCCAGCGGGTGCCGGCCGAGTTCGCCTCGAAGCTGACACAGCTCCGTCGCGCGGCCCGGTTGATTGAAAGCCTGGCCGACTTTCAGCGCGACCCTAGCGAGCTCGGGCCAAGTTGGGTGCCGATCGATCGGCTGAACGCCTGGGCGCGGGTTCCTGAAGTGATCAAACAGGCGCGATTATCGAGCCAGGAGAAAAGGACCGGCTGGGCGGCCCTGCGGGGCGAGGGCCCGAACGATCTGCAATTCCGCATCGGGAAGCAACTGGCGGAAGCGCTCAGTCGCGCGTTGCCGCACAACGAGCTGCGGTCGGAAATCACCGCCGAGGACAAAGCGCTCATGATGCACAACATCATCGTAGCGCTTGGCGGGAGCGATTTGCTGGCGCCGGATTGGAAAACACGCGCGGCCTACTATCTGGAATACAACCATTGGTACGACACGGCGGCGCCCGTGAGGCGCAAATCGGAGGCCGCACGCCGTCCCTGGATGTTTTTTGGCATCGGCGCTGGCGTCGCCACGCTGCTCGGCACGCTGGTGCTTTTGTTCATGTTCAGCGGCGATTCGCGGCCCGCAACCGCGCCCAATGGCTCGGGCCAGACCGCCCAGTCGACCGCGAAACCGGGCACGAAAGCCAAGAATGGCGCAGTTGGCAGCAGCGCGGCCGCGAGCATCAAACAGGCCACAAACCAAAAAATGGCCGCGTCATCGTCCAGGACAGGAACGACGTCCTCCCAAGAACAGCCGGTCGACCCAAAGCCCAACTCTGCCAACGGGCCCGCCGCGTCCGCCGCGCCTTCGCTTTCGGCCAATCCGGCGGCGTCAGCCAACCCGGCCAATCCTGACCGCCCCGCGAAAGACAACGCGGTGACGACCGAGCCTGGAGCGGCCGGGCCAGGGGTATCTGGGCCAGGGGTATCTGGGCCAGGGGCCGCGACCGTCGCTACCGCGCCCAAGCCGGCGACAACGCAGCTCGATGCGAGTTTGGATGATGGCCTGAAGCCGGCGGGGCCGACCGCGCCGGCCAATGTTTCGGCCAATCCGCCGGTCATGCTCAAACCGGCGGTCGCCGACGTGGCGACGGCCAAGCCGGCCGCTGGCGTCACTCCCAAGGACGGCGCGTCATCGGTCTCACCGACGACGCCCGCGCCGTCCGCCCCACCCGCGCCGCCGGCGTTCAGCGAGCCTGTGGAACGCGATTTCGAGGTTGCCGAGCTTCCGTTGCCCGCTCCTGCCACGATTGAAGAATTGCTGTCGGATGACCCACGGCCGCTGGGCGAATCGAGTTCGGGACAGCCGATTGAATGGATCTTATGGCAAGACGCGCGGCACAAGGGCTATGAGCACCGCTTGCGAATCCATGGCCTGCAAATGGCCAAGAGCCCATGGACCAAAGTGAGCGTCACCCCGATCACCACCCCGGACAAATATGTGATGCGAGCGACGCATGACGACGGCATGGAGACGGATCTGATGGAGTTTCGAATGCCGATCAGCACAGGCGTGCTGACGATGCGTGTGCCAGGCTTGAATTCCTCCCTGAAGGAACTCAATGAGATTCAACGACAGTTATTCTTTTGCGTCTTGGAAATCCAATCCGATGCGGGAAGCCGTTATCTGGCGTTGCATCCCCCCAGGGCTGCCAAGCCGGTGTCGATGGATACCAAGAAAGAAAATGAGAAAGAGAATGCCAAGGTGCCGATCGGCTTGGTGCAGGGCAAGCCGGGACAGCCGGGTCTTGCCCCGAGACCGGCCGAACAGCGGCTGGAAAAGCTCTACATCGCCGGAGGCGCGTTGGCGATGAAAGACAAGAGTGTTTATTTGTTCGGCGCGGAAAAGGGGGATTGGAGTGGCAGCGACGCGGAGGACTGGGCCCTTCGCCCGCGTTCCGGAAGCGAGACACCCGCGGTAGCGGCGACCGAGTGCCGAATCCGATTTAAACAGACCACGGGCTCGGAAGCGAAACTGACCATCTGGATGCCCACGCTGCCGAAGGAAGACGAGTTGTCGCGGGAAATCGACACCCTCAATAAGACCAAGAAACGTATCATCGAGAAGCGGGCGGAACTGATCGAAATTCGCAAGAAAGTCAAGCCGCTGGATACGCAAGAGGGTAGCAAGTACGACAATCCCGTGGCCGAACTCGCCAAGCTTTGCGATGTCCCCGAGTTTTCATTCCCACGGGAATCCCAGTACCCCGATCCGGAAAAGAATAAGCGTAAAGAGGGTAAATCTCCTTACGAAAAAGCGGTTGACAATTTCAAAGTCCAGCTCGACGAACTGATCGGCAAACCAGGAGGCGGCAAGCGCGAAGACGTTTGCGACAAGAAGGTCAAGGCGATCGAGCTCGAGACGGAAAAAAAGATCAAGGAACGCGACACGCTCCGCGCGCCGCGTTCCAAGACGCTCGAAGAATTCCAGTCCGAGGCGTTGGCCGCGCGGATTGAGTTGTTCCGTGTGGTTCCGCGAGAGACGGGTGGCGATCAAGCAACACCCCGTCTCATTCGCGTTCCCACCGTGGTGGCTCGTTAGGCATTGTCGGTTGGTACGAGAGACCGAGGCATCACGGCGAGCTGTGGTTGGGTGCGAATGCGGACGGCGAAGGGAACCGGCAGTGCGAAGGGGCTGTCGGGGCCAGTGGCTCGAGTCAGGTCCGGGCTGTTTGACGATTTCGCTCGCTGCCGGTATCGTTACAGCCCTAGTGTCGTCGTACGGCGCGTAGCGCCGCCCTTCGGACGCGTTGTCGGACGTGTTCGTTGGATTCCAGGAAGTCGGAGACATCTGAAATGGGTAAGTCGCGTTGGATGTTTGGCCTGCTTGCCGCGTTGTTGGCAAGCGTGGCCGCTTTGTCCGTTCCGCCTGCCGCGCCTGCGGCGGACGACGGCTTTGTGACGATCTTCGACGGCAAGACGCTCGAAGGCTGGGATGGCAATCCCGACTTCTGGCGGGTCGAGGATGGAACGATCACCGGCCAGACGACGAAGGAGAAGCCGACCCGAGGCAACACCTTCATCATTTGGCGGAAGGGCGAACTAGGCGACTTCGAGCTGAAACTCGAGTACAAGATCGTCGGCGGCAATTCGGGGGTTCAGTACCGCAGTTTCGAGGTGCCCAATGAAAAGTGGGTCATCGGCGGCTACCAAGCTGATTTCGAAGCCGGCGATACCTACTCCGGGATTTTGTACGGCGAACGCTTCCGCGGCATTCTGGCTCTCCGCGGCCAGAAGACGGTGATTGGCGACGACCACAAGCCGAAGCAGGTCGGCACTTTGGGCGACACCAAAGAAATCCAGTCGAAGATCAAAAAGGAAGACTGGAACTCGTACCACATCACGGCCAAGGGCTTTGATTTTGTCCACCGCATCAACGGCGTGGTCACCTGCGAGTGCACGGACGAGGACAAGAAGGATCGCCGCGCGACGGGCGTGTTGGCATTGCAACTCCATGCCGGTCCGCCGATGAAGGTCCAGTTCCGCAACATCCAGTTGAAGAAACTGGACGCCGCCGCGCCGGCCGCGAAAACCGAGTGCGCGCCAGCGGCCGAACAAGCCGCCGCGCCGACGGCGGCCGCTCCGACGGCGGAAAAAAAAAAGGTAGTCTTCGTCGCGGGGCGTCCTAGCCACGGCTATGGGGCCCATGAACATTACGCGGGCAGCGTGCTGCTCGCGAAAGCCCTCAACGCGTCGGGACTCAATATCGAGGCCGACGTGGTTCGCAACGGCTGGCCCCAGGACGCCAAGGTGTTCGACGGGGCCAGCGCCATTGTCATGTACAGCGATGGCGGCGGCGGCCACATGGTCAATCCGCACCTCGAGCAAGTCGACGCCTTGGCGAAGAAGGGCGTCGGCATTGCCTGTATCCACTACGCGGTCGAGGTGCCGAAGGGCCCCTCGGGCGACCGCTTCCTGGAGTGGATCGGCGGCTACTTCGAGACCAACTGGTCGGTCAATCCGCACTGGACCGCCAAGTTCGCGAAGTTTCCCGATCATCCGATCTGCCGCGGCGTGAAGCCGTTCGAGATCAACGACGAGTGGTACTTCCACATGCGGTTTCGCCCGAATATGGAGGGCGTGACGCCGATTCTGACCGACCTGCCGCCCGAGAGCACGATGGCTCGAGGCGATGGACCGCACAGCGGCAACCCGCACGTCCGCGCCGCGATGTCCAAAAAGGAACCGCAGCACGTGGCTTGGGCGGCTGACCGTCCCGGTGGCGGGCGCGGTTTTGGTTTCACGGGTGGCCACGATCACTGGAACTGGGGCGAGCCCAACTTCCGCAAACTGGTGCTGAACGCGATCGCCTGGGTCGCCAAAGTGGAAGTCCCCGCCGGCGGCGTTTCCGACGCGCAGGTCGGCATCGAACAACTGGAAGCCAACCAAGACTATCCGCAACCGACGAACTTCAATCGCGATCAGATTCGTCAACGATTGAAGCTGCCAACCACTGGCAGCGGCGCCGCGAAGTCTTCGGCTGGCCCGGCCCCGAAACCGCTCTTTTCCAGCAAAGTCATCACGGCCAAAACGCCGGGACATGCTGAGGAGATCGATGTCGAACTGGGCGGCGCGAAACAACTGTTCCTAGTGGCCACCGACGGCGGCGACGGGTTCGGTTGCGATTGGGCCGATTGGGCCGAACCGCGGTTGGTGGGGCCCGCCGGCACGAAGAAGCTCACCGAGCTCAAATGGAATTCGGCGAGCTCGGAATGGGGCAATGTGCAAGTCAATCGCAATGCGGACGGCAAGCCGCTGCGGATCCAGGGGAAGAGTGTCGAGTACGGTATCGGAACGCATGCCGTTTCCATTATTGAATACACACTGCCGGAAGGTTACACCCGTTTTCAGGCCCGCGTCGGGCTGGACAACGGCGGCACCGACCAGGGCGGCGTCTGCCAGTCTTCGGTTCAGTTCCACGTCTTTGGCCAGCGTCCTCAGTTCATCGCCAACACGCAATCGGCCGCTTCGGCGGCCGCTGTTGCGAGCAGTCGCGAGCCGGCTGCCGCGGTGTCGGGCCTCGATGTGGCCGCGGGAGTGGAGGCGCAACTGTTCGCCGCCGAGCCTGATGTGCTGAACATCACGAACATCGACATCGATCCGCGCGGACGCGTCTGGGCTTGCGAGGTCGTCAATTACCGGGGCCACAACGGCAAGCGGCCGGAGGGCGACCGGATTTTGATCCTGGAGGACACGAACCAAGACGGCAAAGCGGACTCGACCAAGGTCTTTTACCAAGGCCGCGACGTCGACTCGGCCATGGGTATCTGCGTTCTCGGGAAGCGAGTCATTGTGTCGTGTTCGCCGAACATTTTCGTGTTCACGGACGAGAATGGCGATGACAAGCCGGATCGCAAGGAAGTCTTGTTCACGGGCACTGGCCAACCGCAACACGATCACTCGGCCCACTCGTTCTTCTTTGGACCCGACGGCAAGTATTACTGGAACTTTGGCAACACGGGCCAAAAGGTGCTCGACAAGGACGGCAAGCCGGTCGTCGACCTGGCGGGCAATCCGGTCGTCGACAACGGCAAGCCTTACTACGGTGGCATGCCATTCCGCTGCGAGGCCGACGGCAGCCAGTTCGAAGTGCTGGCCCACAATTTCCGCAATAACTACGAGACCACGATCGACTCGTTCGGCACACTGTGGCAGTCGGACAACGACGACGACGGCAATCGCGGCGTGCGGATCAATTATGTGATGGAGTTCGGCAACTACGGGTATCGCGATGAATTGACCGGCGCTGGCTGGCAATCGCCCCGGACGAATCTCGAGACGGAAGTGCCGCTTCGCCATTGGCATCTCAACGATCCAGGGGTGGTGCCGAACCTCCTTCAAACCGGAGCCGGCTCGCCCACAGGGATCACGGTTTACGAAGGCCGGCTGCTGCCCAAGCCGTTCTGGGATCAAGTCATTCATTGCGACGCTGGCCCCAACGTCGTCCGGGCCTACCCGGCGACGGTGGACGGAGCCGGTTACAAAGCCGAGATGCTGGATCTCTTGAAGGGCGCTCGCGACAACTGGTTCCGCCCCGCGGACGTCTGTGTCGCTCCGGACGGATCGCTGTTCGTCAGCGACTGGTACGATCCGGGCGTGGGCGGACATGCCCAGGGTGATTCGCAACGCGGCCGCATTTTCCGTGTGGCCCCGCCTGGTTCGAAGTACATCGTGCCGAAGCACGATGTGTCGAGCGTGGAAGGCGCCGCCGCCGCGCTGCTCAGCCCGAACGGCTCCGTGCGTTACGACGCTTGGACCGCCTTGCAATCGTTCGGAGCCAAAGCGGTTCCCGCGTTGGAAAAGATTTGGTCCTCGGCGGAGAATCCGCGGCATCGCGCTCGCGCGTTGTGGGCCCTGGGAAAACTCCCCGGAGCGGACACCGCCAAGGTGATCGCCGCCGGCGCGACCGACTCGAACCCGGACCTGCGGATCACCGCCTTGCGGCTGGCCCGCCAATTGAAGGCCGATCTGCCGGCGCTGCTCAAGAAGTTGGTCGCCGATCCGTCGCCGGCGGTTCGCCGGGAATGCGCGATCGCCTTGCGTCACAGCAAGTCGCCCGAGGCCCCTGCCCTCTGGGCGGAACTGGCCGCCGCCCACAACGGCGTCGACCGCTGGTATCTCGAAGCGCTCGGTATCGGCGCCGACAAACAGTGGGACGCGTATCTCGACGCGTGGCTCTCGCGGGTTGGACCGCAGTGGGACAATGCCGCCGGTCACGATATCGTCTGGCGGTCCCGAGCGAGCCGCACGCCGGAGTTGCTGGCGAAGATCATCGCCAATCAGGATGTCTCGGCCGGTGAACTGCCGCGATACTTCCGCGCGTTCGACTACCAAACGGGGCCGGCCAAAGACGCGGCCCTGGCGATGCTGGCCTTCACCCGTCTGGCTGGCGATGCCGACCGGGCGAAAGTGGTTTCAACCGAATCGCTGAAGCGCCTTGCGAAGCTCGACTTGGCAGCCAATCCGCAGCAGGCGGCCGCCTTGGAACAACTGCTCGGACAGCTCCGCGGCACGACGCAGTTCGTGGACTTGGTGGCGCGATTCGGACTTGCGAATCACTATGCCGATCTGCTCGCGCTGGCCCAGGAACGTCCTGACGACCAATTGGGCGTCGAGGCGATCATGGCCCTGCTGCAGAAGGATCAAACCAACCAGATCCGCGACGCGTTGGCGGGCAAGGACGTCAAGTTGGCGGCGGCCACAGCGCGGGCCCTGGCCAATTCGGCTGACGGCCGGTCCGCGGCGCTTGTCTTGCCGATCGTCAAGGACAACGCGCGGGATCAGGAAGTGCGGCGGCAAGCGACCCGGGCGCTCGCCAGCACTCGCAACGGCGCCCAGCAACTGGTTGACTTGGCGAAGGCCAAGCAATTGGATGACGGGCTCGTTTCCGCCGCTTCGTTCCAGCTTCATGCCGCTCCGTGGAAGGAAATCAAGGAGGAAGCGGCCAAGCTCTTCCCGGTTCCGCCGGCGAAGGACAAACCGCTGCCAGCGATCGCCGATCTGTTGAAGATCAAGGGCGACGCCGGCCGGGGCCAAGGCTTGTTCGCGAAAACGGCCGAATGCGCTAAGTGCCACGTCGTCAACGGCCAAGGCAAGGAAGTTGGCCCGAATCTCTCCGAGATTGGCGGCAAGCTCAGCCGGCAGGCGTTCTTCGAATCGATCCTCTACCCGAGCGCCGGGATCGCTCACAGTTACGAGTCGTATGTCGCTGTGCTCAACAGCGGCAACGTCGTGACCGGGATCAAGGTCAGCGAAACGAACGATTCGGTTACACTGAAAACGGCCGACGCGCTGGTTCGCACCTTCCCCAAGTCGGATATCGACGACTTGAAGAAGCAGGCGATCTCGCTGATGCCGGCCGATCTCCAGAAGACCATGACCACGCAAGATCTCGTGGACGTGGTCGAGTACCTCACGACGCTGAAGAAGTAGCTTGGGAAAGGCCGCCCGCCAACCGGGCGGAAACGTCCATGGCGGGAACGGAACTCCTGGTTGTCAATGCCAGCGTGGAACCTGCGACCACCCGCGAAAGCCGGCAGGCCCTCGGGCCTGCCGGTCTTTCGTCGGCCGCGGCCGATGAACGGGCGGGCAAGTTCGCCGCGCGGTTGCCGGTCCAGGCTGCCGCGATCATCTCGGCTACGATGCTGGCCGCAATGCCGGCCACGGTGCTGGCCGCTTTGATAGCCGTTTTGCTGAACGGGGCGGCGCATGTCGCTCATGCGCAGGAAGCGGCGACGCGGCCGACCCAAGCGGCCGCCCCGGCCACAAAAACGGCCCCGACTCTGGAGAAACCGCAAGCGGGAAATGCCGCCGCCAAGCCGCTCGATTTCGCCCACGAAGTCGTTCCGGTTCTGCGGAAGCACTGTGCCGAGTGCCACGCTGGTGGACAGCGTAAAGGCGGGCTGTCGATCAACACCCGTGTCTCGTTTCTGAAAGGCGGAGATTCGGGACCGGCCGCTGTCGCGGGAAAGGCGGCGGCGAGCGAATTCCTGAAGCGGGTTCGAGCTACGGATGTCGACTCGCGGATGCCGCCTGAAGGTCCGCGATTGACGGCAGTGGAAATGGCCGTGCTGGAGCGCTGGGTGGATGCCGGCTTGCCTTGGGAAGACGGCTTCAGTTTCGGCAATCGCGGTTATGAACCGCCGTTGGCTCCGCGTCGCCCGGATCTTCCGCCCGCGATTCAAGGCCGTGACAACCCCATTGATCGGATTCTGGATGCCGAGTTGGCGAACAGCGGAAGCAAGGCGCCCGAGCGTATCGATGACGCCACGTTCGCTCGCCGCGTTCACCTGGACTTGGTCGGACTATTGCCCGAACCCGAGGCGTTGGCGAAGTTTCTGAGCGATCCGTCGCCGGAGCGGCGGCGCCAGCTTGTCGCCTCGCTGTTGGCCGACGATGTCGCCTACGCGGAGCACTGGCTGACATTTTGGAACGATCTGCTGCGTAACGACTACACAGGCACCGGCTTCATCACCGGCGGCCGGAAGCAGATCAGTGCCTGGTTGTATCGCTCGCTGGTCGAAAACAAACCTTACGACCAGTTCGCTCGCGAACTGATCGCGCCGTCGCCGGACAGCGAGGGGTTTAGCGCGGGAATTCGATGGCGGGGCGATGTGAGCGCGGGCCAGACGGTTGAGATTCAGTTCGCGCAGAGTGTGGGCCAGTCGTTTCTAGGAATCAATCTGAAGTGCGCTTCGTGCCACGACAGCTTTGTAGACCGCTGGACCTTGGCGGACTCGTACGGGCTGGCCGCGATCTATTCCCAGCAGCCGCTGGAACTCCATCGCTGCGATAAACCGCTAGGGCAGAAGGCGACGGCCGCGTGGCTGTTTCCGGAACTGGGGAAGATCGACGCCGCGCTGCCGCAGCCCGACCGCTTGCGACAACTCGCGGCGTTGATGACGCATCCCGGAAACGGCCGGTTCACGCGCACCATGGTGAATCGTCTTTGGCATCGGCTTATGGGCCGGGGCATCGTCCACCCGACGGACGCGATGCAAACACCGCCGTTCAATGCCGATCTGCTCGATTACCTGGCGTCGCATCTCGCCGACAATGCCTACGACCTGAAGAAGACGCTCGCGTTGATTTGCGAATCGCAGGCGTATCAGTCGCGCGTCGAACCGCTGGCGGCGAGCGTCGACGAGCACGGTTACAGCTATCGTGGACCGCGAGCCAAACGGATGACGGCCGAGCAGTTTGTCGACACGGTTTGGCAACTCACGGGCGCCGCTCCACAGCGGATCGACGCCCCGATCGTTCGCGGCCGGCGGCCGATGGCCGCTTCCCCTGCAACGCCTTCGGCTCCGTCGGCCACACCGGCCGGTTCCGGAAAGGGTGCCGCGACAGATGCCGCCGCCGGAGCCGCGCAATGGATTTGGTCGACGGATGGAACCGGTTCGCCCACTCCGCCTTCCGACCAAACGATCACGCTGCGGTACCGATTCAAGCTGTCCGCCACCCCGACTCATGCGGTTGCGGCGTTGACGGTGGACAACAGCTACGTGCTGTACGTGAACGGTCGCCGGGTAGCCGCGGACGACAGTTGGGAGTCGGTGGAGGTCGTGTCGTTGGCCGGCTTCGTCAAGTCGGGAGACAACGATGTTTTGATTGTGGCGAAGAACGGCGGCGCCGGTCCCAATCCGGCTGCGGTCTGCTTTGAAGCCCGGATCACCGTTCCAGGCCAGCCAGTCACGCTGATTCGTTCCAGCACGGAGTGGGAATGGACCAGCAAGACACCGAACGGCAATGGCCGGTTCGCCGCCGAGCCTAACGATTGGGGGAAGGCGGTTGCCGCTTCGAATCCCGGGATCTGGCAGTCGCAGGTCGCGGCTGAATTCGCGGCGGCCGCGACCATGGGTACGGCGTCGCGGCTGCCGATGGCGCGGGCTTCGCTGATGAAAAACGACTTCCTGATGCGGGCCCTCGGCCGGCCTCATCGCGAACAGATCGTGAGCGTGCGGCCTGCGGAACTGACCACGCTGGAAGCGATTGATTTGAACAATGGCCAGATTTTGGCGAACTATCTACAACAAGGTGGACGGAATCTCGCCGGCCGACCCTGGGAATCGTCCGACGCGTTGATCGACTGGCTGTTCCGCTTTGCGCTTTCGCGGCCGCCGACGACCGATGAACAGGCCGCGGCGCGGGAGGCGGTCGGAGACAAGATCACGGCGCAAGGTGTCGAAGATCTGCTGTGGTGTATCGCCATGTTGCCGGAATTCCAATTGGTGCGTTAACCCGGAATCGAGGAGTCGTGACATGTTGAAGGACGAACAGAATCCGGTGCTGGCGAGGCGCGAGTTCCTTTCCGGCTTGGCGGCGGCGAGCATGGCGGCGGCGATGTCCGCTGAGCCGCGGTTGTTGCGGGCGGTGCCGACCGCCGAGACCGCGAACGGTGCGACTCCACTCAAGCCGACCGCCGACGCGTGCATTTTGCTGTGGATGGGGGGCGGCATGGCGGCCCCGGACACCTTCGATCCGAAGCGGTATCAGCCATTCGAAAAGGGTGTGCCGGTCAAGAACATCTTGAGCACCTTTCCCGCGATCCCGACCGCCGTGGATGGCGTCAAAATCTGCGAAGGCCTCGAGAACATCGCCAAGGTCATGGATCGTGCCACGTTGATCCGGTCGGCGTTCCAGCCCGACTTGGGGCATATTCTCCATTCGCGCCATCAATACCACTGGCACACCGGTTACGTGCCGCCGCAGACGGTGGCCTGTCCGCACCTGGGCGCGTGGATGGCGCGAGTGCTCGGCCCGCGAAACCCCGTGATGCCGGCGTTCATTAACATTGGCCAGCGCTTGGAAGGGGTCGGCGAGCAGGAAGAGCTCAAGGCGTTCACGACGGCCGGTTTCTTCGGCAGCGAGTTCGGACCGATGAACCTGCCGTTTCCCGAGGAGGCTGCCGTGTCCGTGCGGCCGCCGAAGGGGATGGAAGCGGGCCGGTTCGAGAATCGGCAAAAGCATTTCCGGAAACTCGTCGACCGCAGCCCGCGGCGCGACTACCTCAGCGATTTCCAGCAGGAATCGATGCTTCGCTCGCTCGACAACGCCCATCGCTTGCTGAGCGCTCCGGAACGGGCCGCGTTCGACATTTCGCTCGAACCGAAGGCGAGCTTCGAAGCTTATAACACGGGCCGCTTCGGCCAGGGCTGTTTGCTCGCGCGGCGGCTTGTGGAAAATGGCGCGCGATTCGTGGAAGTCACGACCGAGTACGTGCCTTTTCTGCATTGGGACACGCACGCCAACGGCCACGAAACGCTCGCTCGCTTGCACAGCGAAATGGATCGACCGATCGCGCAGTTGGTCCTGGACCTCGAGTCGCGAGGACTGCTCGACCGGACGCTGGTGATCATCGCCAGCGAATTCAGCCGTGACGCCATGATCGAGGGCATTCCGGGTTCAAACGCCCGCGATCAGGCCACCGCTCCGTCCGATACGTTGCAGGAAATGAAACACTACGGCCTGCATCGCCATTTCACGGGCGGCACCAGTGTCGTTATGTTTGGCGGCGGCATGAAGCGGGGCTTCGTTTACGGAAAAACGGCCGACGAACGTCCGTTAGTAGCGATCGAGAATCCGGTGTCTGTGAGCGACCTGCACGCGACGATCTTCACGGCGATGGGCATCAGTCCCAAGATGGGATTTGACGTCGAGGGCCGTCCGTTCTACGCCACCGAAGATGGCAAAGGCAAAGCCGTCTCGGCGCTCTTCGCTTAGACAACAGGGTCCGATATTTGCGGGAAATCGCGGGAAGACTATGAATCGAGCAGCGACGGGCGGATGTTTTTGGGGATGGAAGACGCCCGCGACGCGGGGCCCGCAAGTGACCCGAATGACCGTGGACGCGTCGGTGCCCGCGCCATCCACGTCCGCACGATCCACGTCCGCACGATCCACGTCCGCACGATCCACGTCCGCACGATCCACGTCCGCACGATCCACGTCCGCACGATCCACGTCCGCACGATCCACGTCCGTGCGAGCAACGTCCGCACCTCCGGCCGTCACGCTCACGGCCTTCGCGATCCCGAGATTAGCGATTCCGAAACTAGCACTTTCGACATTGGCGATTGCAACACTGGCGGTTGCGACACTCGCGTTTTCGGCATTGGCGATTGAGGCCACCGCCGGCGAAGTCGGTGAGGCCCAACGACGCCCGAATGTGGTGTTCATTCTGGCCGACGACCTGGGGTACTCGGATTTGGGCTGCTACGGCGGCGAGATTGCGACGCCGAACCTGGATCGATTGGCGGCCAACGGACTACGCTTCACGCAGTTTTACAACACGGCGCGTTGTTGGCCGACGCGGGCGGCGCTCCTGACTGGCTACTACGCGCAGCAAGTGCATCGCGACGCCTTGCCCGAACTGGGCGGGGGTGCCCAGGGTCAGCGGCAACGCTGGGCGCGGCTCTTGCCCGATTACCTCAAGCCGCTCGGGTATCGCAGTTACCACAGCGGCAAATGGCATGTCGATGGCAAGGTCTTGGCGGGTGGTTTCGACCGATCGCTGGACATGCGTAACCAGGGGAATTTCTTCTCTTCCAGGGGAAATCAACTGGACGATCAGCCGGTGCCGCCGCCTGCGGATGAACAAGGCTATTACGCGACGATCGCGACGGCGGACCATGCCATCGATTGCTTGAAGGATCATGCGGCGAATCATGCCGACCGTCCGTTTTTCCAGTACATCGCGTTCATCGCGCCCCATTTCCCGTTGCATGCCTTGCCGGAGGATATCGAGCGTTATCGGGATCGCTATCTGGATGGGTGGGAGAAGACACGCGAGCGGCGGTTTGCGCGGCAGCAAGAGATGGGGCTTAACGCCACCACTTTGTCGGCTCTGGAACCCGACGTCGGGCCGCCTTACCACTTTCCGATGGCGATTGAAAAGCTTGGACCGGACGAAGTGAATCGGCCGCTCGCGTGGGAAACGCTGACCGAATCGCAGCGGCGGTTTCAGGCCACCAAAATGGCGATCCACGCGGCGATGGTCGATCGCATGGACCGCGAGATTGGCCGGATTCTCGAACAGCTCCGAGCCATGAACGCCATGGATAACACGGTGATTTTTTTCGCGTCGGATAACGGGGCGAGTGCCGAGATCATGGTCCGCGATGGCGGGCATGATCCGAATGCGGCCCCGGGTTCGGCCGCGACATATCTCAGCCTCGGCCCCGGATTCTCCAGTGTGGCCAACACGCCGTTCCGAAAGCACAAAACGTGGGTCCGCGAGGGCGGAATCAGCACGCCGCTTGTCGTCCACTGGCCCGCTGGCATCGCCGCTCGCGGTGAACTGCGACGAACGCCGGCGCACATGATCGACTTCGTCCCGACCGTCCTCGACATCGTTGGCGGGCAGCGGCCGAGCGAGTGGATGGGCGAGCCATTACCGCCGGCGCCTGGCAAGAGCTTGCGGGCCGCGTTGGCCAAAGATGTCACGATCGAACGTGAATCGCTCTGGTGGTTGCACGAAGGCAATCGAGCCGTCCGAGTGGGCGATTGGAAACTGGTTGCGGACGCTCGCGGCGAATGGGAGCTGTACGATCTGCGAACGGACCGCGCCGAGTCGCGGAATTTGGCGGCCGAGCAGCCTGAGAAAGTCGGCGAACTGCGCGCGGTCTGGGAACGTCAACTGGCCGAGTTCACCGAGTTGGCTCGTAAAACGGCTCCACCGCCAGGGAAACCCGGTTCCAAAGGCAAGGGTAACTCGAAGGGGAAGTCGAAAGCCAAGGACGACGAAAAACCAGAAGACGACGCGAAGGCCAAGCCGACCGAGGACGCGAAGGCCAAGCCGACCGAGGACGCGAAGACCAAACCGACTGACGCCCCGAAGGTCAAGCCGACCGAGGACGCGAAGGCAACAGACGCCCCGAACGCAAAGCCGACCGACGACTCCAAGTCAAAAGACGAGCCGAAGTCGAAGCCGAATACCGACCGGTGAGCCGACGTGCCATCGAGCACAGCGGCTCGACCGGTTTGGGTCGCTTATCGCGGCTGTGCCGAAAGTACCTGGCAGGGGGTTCCAACATGCGTGCGGCGTTGGGGTTGGGCGGTTTCTTCTTAGTCTGTTTTATCGTCGCGGGTCTCGGCGCCGCGGCGACGACGCCGGAAATCGCGGGTTGGTACCGAACGATTGCCAAGCCGCGGTGGAACCCGCCCGACGTGGTGTTTGGGCCCGTATGGACTGTGCTGTACGTGATGATGGCGATCGCCGCTTGGTGGGTGTGGAAATCGGCCGGATTTCGGGGGGCCGCTTGGCCGCTGACGCTGTTCTTCCTTCAGCTTGCGCTTAATGGCCTATGGTCCTGGATCTTTTTCGCCTGGCATCGCCCTGGATGGGCGTTTGCGGAAATCCTGGTCCTGTGGCTAACGCTGGGAGCGACGACCCTCGCTTTCTACTCGCAGTCCCGGTTCGCTGGGTGGATGATGTCTCCCTATCTGGCGTGGGTCAGTTTTGCGAGTTATCTGAACTATGCCATCTGGCGGCTCAATAGTTGACCGGCTCGGTGGTGTGTTGGGGCACAGTGTGCCGGGCGGCGTTGACCCATCCACGGCCTCGCTATAGGCTACGCACCGGGTTTATCTTGCGCGACCGCTCCGTTCGCAACGGGGCGAAGGCGGCGTAGTTAGGCCATGACGGCCGCGACTGTGCCGGCTTGTTGGAAATCCACGCTAACCACTGCGTCCCGAGGCGTTTAGGTCATACGACATGGAAATATTGGAAAGCATCGTAGAGGGTGCCGGGACTATCTTCGGGGGCCTGTTGCGCGGGTTTGAACGCAGCGTCACGTCGATGTTCGGATCGGCGAATGCGCGTTACCTGCGTCGATTGTGGGCGAAAGTCGAAGCGATCAACGCTTTGGAACCGGCGATGCAGGTGCTCAGCGACGAGGAGCTGAAGGCCCAGACGGACAAGTTCCGTGAACGGCTGGCTCGCGGCGAAACGCTGGACGACATTCTGGTCGAGGCGTTCGCGGTCTGCCGCGAGGGCGGAAGACGCTTCCTCAAGATGCGGCACTACGACGTGCAGTTGATCGGCGGCATGGTGTTGCACAACCGCGCGATCGCGGAAATGGTGACGGGCGAAGGCAAAACGTTGGTCGCCACCCTGCCCGCCTACCTCAACGCGATCGAGGGCCGCGGCGTTCATGTGATCACCGTGAACGATTACTTGGCCCGACGCGATATGGAGTGGATGGCGCCGCTGTACATGGGCCTCGGTCTGACCGTCGGCGCCATTCAAAGCGATATGGAAGTCGACGGCCGCCAGGAAGCGTATAGCCGCGACATCACGTACGGAACGAACAACGAGTTCGGTTTCGATTATTTGCGCGATAACATGCGTCCCGCGGCGCGAGGCGACGATCGCTACGAGAAACGCCTTCAGCAATCCCAAGGCAAGTTGAATTTCGCGATCATCGATGAAGTCGACAACATTCTGATCGACGAAGCGCGGACGCCGCTGATCATCTCCGGAACCGCGCACGACGATGCGGCAAAATACGCCCAGGCTGACGGGATCGCCCGCCAACTTAAGCGGGAAATCCACTTCACCGTCAACGAGAAAGATCATTCAGCGCATCTAACGGACGCCGGCGTCCGGGAAGCCGAGCGGCTTGCGGGCGTAGAGAGTTTCTATACGGCCGGCAACATGGAATGGCCGCATCTGATCGACAACTCGCTCAAGGCGCATTACCTCTACAAACGCGACGTCAATTACGTGGTCAAAGAGGGCCGCGTGGTGATCGTCGATGAATTCACGGGCCGCTTGATGGAAGGGCGGCAATGGAGCGACGGCCTGCACCAAGCGGTCGAAGCCAAAGAAGGAGTGAAGATCAAGGAGGAAACCCAGACCCTGGCCACGATCACGTTGCAGAACTTTTTCAAGCTGTACAACAAGATCTGCGGCATGACCGGCACGGCCATGACCGAAGCCAATGAGTTCTGGAAGATCTACAAGCTGGATGTCATCGCTATTCCCACGAACCGGAAGATGCAGCGGATCGAGCATCCCGACGTGATTTACCGGACGGAGCATGAAAAGTACGAAGCGATCGCCGACGAGATCGAGCGGATGCATCGGTACGACGCCGTGTTCTGCAAAGGCGAGGAGATGGAGCGTCTCGGCACGATCGTGGCCGAGCTCGAGGACAGTTACGACTTCCAGCCGCTGGAAGCGAAAAAGCGGGAGCGGATCGAAAAGTCGATTGTCGAGCGGATCGAGCGGCGTGGCCGGCCGATCCTGGTCGGCACGGTGTCGATCGAGAAGAGCGAGCGTCTGGCGATGCTGCTGGAACGCCGGGGCATCAAACACGCCGTGCTCAACGCCAAGCATCATCGACGCGAGGCGGAAATCGTCGCGCAAGCCGGCCGGCTCAACGCCGTCACCATCGCCACGAATATGGCGGGCCGCGGAACGGACATCATCATGGGCGGCAATCCCGAGACGATGGCATGGGCCGTTCTTCAGGAAAAGTATCCGACACGGCTCGAAGTGCCGCCGGAGGAATGGACGAGGCTCGTCGACGAGATCGAACGCCGGGAGAACATGAAGGAGCAAGGCAAGTACGTCAAATCGATCGGCGGTTTGCACGTGATCGGCACCGAGCGTCACGAGGCGCGGCGCATCGACCTGCAGCTCCGCGGCCGTTGCGGCCGGCAAGGCGATCCGGGCAGCAGCCGGTTCTTCCTGTCGCTGGAAGACGATTTGATGCGGATCTTCGCCGGAGCCTGGGTCAAAGCGGTGCTCGACCGGCTCGGCATGCAAGAGGGCGAGCGGATCGAGAGCCGAATGGTGACGCGGCGGATCGAGGCGGCGCAAAAGAAGGTCGAAGAGCGGAACTTCGAAGTCCGTAAGAATCTGCTCGAATATGACGAAGTGATGGACCAGCAGCGGCGGCGCGTCTACGGCTACCGCCAGGAAATCCTCGATGGCGGCAGCTGCCGCGAAACACTGCTCGAAATGGTTCGCCGGCAGATCGACACGAACGCCAGCATGTTCATGCAGCGCGACTTTGGCGTCGACTCGTTCGCCCGGTGGGCCGGCGCGCAGCTC
The DNA here is from genome assembly GCA_903921945.1 of uncultured Planctomycetaceae bacterium. Classification (GTDB taxonomy): domain Bacteria; phylum Planctomycetota; class Planctomycetia; order Pirellulales; family Pirellulaceae; genus CAIXSC01. The sequence goes on along the minus strand of CAIXSC010000868.1, from coordinate 285 downwards.
GCCTGCACCCTCGAAGGCCGCGATTTCCGCGGCATGGACTACCGCGAGGCGGTCGACGCGGCGCGGACCAAAGCGGAACGCAACGCCGAAACGTTCGTCCAGGACGCGATCGATGAGAATCTGCCCGAAGGCGATGAAGAGGCCAGCTCCGAGTGGAACTGGGGAGCGCTCGCGAAACTATGCAACAACCGCTACGGCACGAATCTCCGTGATCGCGAACTGAAGGCGATCGGCCGCGAGGAGATCTCCGAGTTTCTACTCAAGGCGGCCCACGCGTCGATCAAT
>CAIXSC010000867.1 GCA_903921945.1 uncultured Planctomycetaceae bacterium | reverse complement strand
GGTCACCTCAAAGCGATTTGTCGGAAAATCCGCGTTAACGCCGCATTTTTCTCCAAATCGCCCTCGTTGCGGCGCAATTCACACCCTTCCAGTTGTTTAACCTAGCCCGCGCGGTTGCGGAGGTTGCCCCCCATCGCACCTCTCACCGTAAACCCAACTTCCGCCGGAAGGGTTGCGAATCGCTCAAAAAAAATCGCTAAACAACGACTCGCCGCTCGAACGACGGCCGGGATCACTGGAATGACAACCGGCGACGCAGCTTGCGCCTGGGAATGGTGGCTGCCGCAAGGTTTTCGTGGCCTCTTCAGAATCCCTGTACCTGAACTTCCGCCAAACCCGAATGGCTCTCCACGATCCAATACGATTTCGCTTGGATGCGCACATAGCGGCCGAGGATGGCGGGCACGGGAATGACGGCGCCGTAATCCGGCGGGTCGGCAACACCGGGGGCGGGGAGCACGATTCCTGTCGCGGTGGGATTAAGTTCCGCAGGCGAATTGCTGACGTAAACCTCGACTTCCTTCCAGCCACGTTGGGTGCCGCTGGGCTCGTTCCAATTCCAGACGCGGATGCCAGTCACCAACCGTTCCTCGCCGAGATCCAGCAAGATCGAGCCGCGTTGACCGGCCGGGAACCGCCACATGGTTTTGAGGTCGATGCTATTCCAAACGCCATCAAGCGCGGCGGTTGCGGGCCCGTCGGCGGCCTCCGCCTCGGCGCGTACGACCTTGACGTTCGGTAAAGGCGCGCCGGCGTCGCGGCCCATGACGGCGGACAGCCGTCGTGCCTCGCGGGCCAGTTCCGGCGGGACACTCTCGGCGCCGGTCGGCGGCTTGATCCACGCTTGGAGGCGGTCGGGAAGGTCTCGAAGGCGTTCCACAGCGGCGGGCGGAGTGGGGCCATCGAGGCCGCGTTCCGCCCATAGATCCCGCTGTCCATGCAGGGCGACGGCGCGTGTCAGTGCGCGAAGGGTCGCGAGCCGCGTTGGACCAGCGACCGCGAGAAGCGGTTCCAGCGTGATGAACGCTTCAACCGGTGGTTCGGCGGCGGTGGCGAGAGCCTCGAGCGCGGCCAGGCGCTGGCCCTCGTCCGTGGATTTCGCGGCGAGTTCCAGGAGGGCGGGCCCTGCGGATGGACCGGCCAGTTGTGGCAAGTCGCGCGTGATCACTGGCCACAGGCCCTTGCGTTGTTCATCCCGGAGGACATCAAGCAGCGCGGGCACGACAATTTCGGAGCGGCCTATTTGTCGCAAGGTCTCCAGATAATTGACGGCCACTTCGGGCTTTTCGGTCGTCCGCAGCGACTCGAGGATCATGCCGGTGGCCGTATCCGGGTCCTGCAACAATTGGGTTTGCGCGGTCTGAACTTCGCGGGATTCGGTTGACCCGAGCATCGTGAGCCACGACTTGAGGTGCCTGCGGGCCTTGCGAATCCGTTCGATTTCCTCGGTGAGTTGCTGGGCCGTGTCGCGTTGTTCGTCCGTGGGGGCGCGGGTTACGACATCGCGGATGGCGGTTTGGGCGTCATCGAGTCGGCCGGAGTCAACCCACTGGCGTGCTTGAGTGAGTTTGGCGCTTCGAGCGTCATCGGCCGCTTTCGCTCGGCCAGATTCCAGCTGCTTCCCGAGGTCGGCGATCAGAGCGATTTCCTCGCTGGACAGCGGTGGATCAGCCACTGCCTCCGGGCTTCCGCTGCTGT
>CAIXSC010000866.1 GCA_903921945.1 uncultured Planctomycetaceae bacterium | reverse complement strand
GGCGTTGATTGACTGAATCGATGGCGGTCGCTCGGGCGTTGGTGGGTCGAGGGTTCGAGGAGGTTGGGGACGGGTAGCTGGGGCGGGCAGCCGGGCTTTCGCTTTTTGGGCGGGTTTGTTTGGGTGGTCCGTTCGCCGCCTCGTGTGTTTCGAGTTTTGGGACTTTTCCGGCAGGAGCAGGCTTCATGGATGTCCAAGTTCGTCCGTTCACCCATCTGCATTGCCACAGCCACTACAGCCTGCTGGACGGGGCGAGTTCGATTGATCGGTTGGTGGAGCGGACGAAGAGCCATGGGATGAACGCGTTGGCGTTGACAGACCATGGAAACTTGCACGGGGCGCTCGAGTTCTACAAGGCGGCGAAGGCTGGCGGGATCAATCCGATTTTGGGGATGGAGGCGTACATCGCCCCTGGGAGCCGGTTTGAGAAGGATGGCGGGAGCACGCGCGAATCGAGCTTCCACTTGACCTTGCTGGCCCAAAACCGCGTGGGGTTCAAGAATCTGATCAAGCTGGCGTCGGCCGCGATGCTGGAAGGGTTTTATTTCAAGCCGCGGATCGATAAAGAGTTGCTGGCCAAGCACCACGAAGGGCTGATTTGCCTCAGCGGGTGTGTATCGAGCGAGTTTAGCCGGGCCTTGCTGCGCGGGCATGGAGGCGACGCCGAGTTCAAGGAGGCGATGGAGGTCGCGGGGTGGTTCGCGAAACTGTTCGGCGACCGCTATTTCGTCGAGATCATGAACAACGGCGTCGAAATCCAGCGGTTGCAACTGGAGGCGGCGGTGGATTTGGCGAAGCGGGTGGGGTTGCCGTTGGTGGCGACCAGCGACTGCCACTACGTCGATCCGGAGGATTCCGAGGCGCAAGACGTGCTGCTGTGCGTGAACACCGGCAAGTTCCGCACCGACACGGGCCGGATGAAGATGGACGGCAACCAGTATTTCCTGCGCCGCCCCGACGAGATGTACGAGGCGTTCCCGGGGTTGGAAGACGCGGTCGCGCGGAGCCAGGAGATCGCCAATTCGGTGTCGATCGACTTGGAGCTTGGCAAACGCCACTTCCCGACGTTCCGGATTCCCGCCGAGCGAACGCCGGACGACTACCTGCGCGAGCTGTGTTTGAAGGGACTGCGGGAGCGATACGAGGGGAACGAGGAGATGCTGCCGGGCGGCGAACTGTCGCCGCGGGCGATGAAACGTCTCGATCGCGAATTGAGCTGCATCAGCAAGCTCGGCTTCTCCAACTACTTCCTGATCGTGTGGGACTTTGTCCGCTATGCGCGGGAGCGGGACATTCCGGCGACGGCGCGCGGCAGCGGCGTCGGGGCGCTCGTCTGCTACGCCCTCTATCTCAGCCACGTCTGTCCGTTGAAATACGACTTGCTGTTCGAGCGTTTCCTGGATGAAAACCGCCGCGAGGCGCCCGATATCGACATCGACTTCTGCAAGCAGCGGCGGACGGAAGTGATCCGCTATGTGAAGGAGAAATACGGCGAGGAGAACGTCGCGCAAATCGGCACATTCGGCACGCTGGCGGCGCGGGCGGCGATCAAGGACGTCGGCCGGGTGCTCGGGATGCCGATCGAGCGTGTCAACAAGCTTTCATCCTTGGTCCCTGACGAGTTGGGGATCTCGCTGGACGACGCGCTCGAAAAGGGCGCCGAGCTCAAGCAGGCCTACGAGACCGATCCGGAAATCCACGAGCTGCTCGATTTGGCGCGGCGAATCGAGGGACTGGCGCGAAACATCGGAACGCACGCGGCGGCTGTGGTGATCGCCGACAAACCGCTGACCGAGTACGTGCCGTTGGGTCGCGTCACAGGCAAGACCGACATCATCACGCAGTGGTCGATGGGAGACGTCGAAGCGGCCGGGCTGCTGAAGATGGATTTCCTCGGCCTGCGCAACTTGACCATTCTCTCGAAGGCGGTCGAGTTGATTCGGCAGACGACCGGCAAGACGGTCGACCCGTACAAGTTTCCCACCGACGATCGCGCGACCTACGCGTTGCTGCAGCGCGGCGAAACGAAAGGCATCTTCCAGCTCGAAAGCGGCGGCATCCGCGACCTCTTGCAGAAGATGAAGCCGGACGGCTTCCACGACATCATCGCCACCAACGCGTTGTATCGGCCGGGACCGCTGGAAGGCGGCATGGTGCGGGACTACGTCGAGGTGAAACACGGGCGGCAGAAAGCCGAGTACATCCATCCGATCTGCGAGAAGATCCTGGGCGAGACCAACGGCGTCATGGTCTACCAGGAACAGGTGATGCGGATCCTCAACGAGTTGGGCGGGATCGAACTGGCCAACGCCTACACCTGCATCAAGGCGATCAGCAAAAAGAAAGAGGAGATCATCAATCGCAATCGCGAGCAGTTCCTGAAGGGCTCGCAGGCGAACGGATTGACGGCGCGGCAGGCCGAGGATTTCTGGAACCTGATCATCAAGTTCGCGGGCTACGGGTTCAACAAGTCGCACAGCACGGCGTACGCGTTGATCGCCTACATGACGGCCTACTTGAAGGCCCATTACCCGGTCGAGTTCATGGCGGCGTTGCTCTCGGGGGACATCGAAGGGCGGAATTTCAAGACGAAAGACCCGCTGGTCGAACACCTGGAAGATTGCCAGCGGATGGGAATCGAAATCGTGCCGCCGAATGTGAACTCGTCGGACGCCGATTTTTCCGTCAAGGCCGGCCGGGTCCATTTCGGATTGGCGGCGATCAAGGGGTGCGGCGGTTCGGCATCCGAAGCGATCGCCGCCGAGCGGCGGAAGCGCGGACCGTATCGCGATCTGTTCGACCTGTGCGAACGCGTCGATCCGCAGCAGTGCGGCCGCGCCGCCCTGGAAACGCTCATCAAAGCCGGCGCGATGGATTGTTTCAAAGCCACGCGAAAACAACTGATGACCGCTCTGGAACGGGCGATGCAAGCGGGCGCCGCCGCTTTGGCCGACCGTCGCAGCGGCCAAAAAAATCTGTTCGGCGGCTTCGACGAGGACGACGGCAAAGGGAAGAAAGCCGGGGCCGCCACGCTGCCCGACTGCGGCGAATTCGAGGAACGCGAGCGGCTGGCGATGGAGAAGGAAGTGCTCGGATACTATCTTTCCAGCCATCCGCTGAGCGAATACGCGGCGATGCTGTCCGAATTCTGCTCGCACACGACGGATAAGCTGGCCGATCTTCCGGACCGGATGGAAGTGTTCTTGGGCGGCATGTTGTCGTCGATCAAAATCACGAACACAAAAAACAGCCGCCCCGGAGCCCCAACTCGCTATGCCATGTTCGACCTGGAAGACACCGCGGGCGCGATCCGCTGCATCCTCTGGCCGGACGACTTTGTGAACTTTGGACAGTTGGTGCAGCCAGACGCGATCCTGGTCGCCCGCGGAGTGCTCGACCGCCGCGGAGGCGACGAAGCGAACCTGATTGTCAACGAGCTGATTCCGATCAGCGAGTTGAGCGCTCGGTACACGACGGGCATGGTGGTCCGGGTAGACGAGACGCGACACGGCCCGGAAATGCTGTCGAAGATCCGCGAGGTGGTTCGCGGCTACCCGGGCCAACGCGATCTGGAACTCTTGCTGCAGCTCCGCGACGGTTGCCGAGTCCGGCTGAAAGCCAACTCGGTCCGCCTGGATATCACCGCCGAACTGCAGCGGCGGTTGGACGAATTGCTGGGACCGGGCAACGTGCGGCGGATCACGGCTCCTCCCAAACCAAGCTCGAACAGCGGCAATGGCGGTGGCCGAGGCAATTTCCGTTCGGCCCGCAAGGGCTAGCCGACCGTCCGAACCGCTTTATTCCAAACCGCCGACGCTCGGACCGCCTCGGCGGTCTGGATTTTCGCGCCGTTTTTTTGCGACTCGCCTAACTGCCAACTAAGATGGCTTGGTGGATTGTGCGCCAATGGGTTTCGAGTCGCCTTGTCCTTCGTCGAGCGAGATAACGCCGTGACCTTGATTTCCCGCTTATTGAACAGAACGATGCTGGCCGCCCTGCTTCTGGGCTGCCTGGGAACCGCCTCGGTTGTTTTCGCACAGGGTGGTGGTGGTGGCGCTGCGGGCGTGGCGGGTGTCGACATCGATGCCCAGGGCGTGCTTCGCAAGCGAGTCGTCGCGGACCCAAGTGGCCTGCTGTCGAAGCGGCGAGCCGAAGCGGCTCGTGCCACGTTGCCTCCCGATTTGGTTCGCAAAAGCGAATCGCGGAAGGTGTCGCTGACCCGGCTGGAAAAACGGCTGGGTGAACTGCTGGCGGAAGGCAAATCGCCAACGGACGATCTGAAATACCTTGCCGGCCTGACTCGCGTTCGTCACGTGTTTTACTACCCCGAAACGAAGGACATCGTGATCGAAGGGCCGGCGGAAGGGTTTATGCCCGATCTGGCCGGTCGCGTCGTTGGCCTGCAATCGGGCGCGGCAGTGCTCGAATTGCAAGACCTGGCGGTCGCCTTGCGGGCCTTTCCACCGTCGGGCGGGGGTGCCCAGGTGATCAGTGTGTCGATCGACCCGACGCAAGAGGGGCTGGCGCGGATGCAGCAGTTCCTGCGGCAGCTCGGCCCGATCGTGCCGGGAGATGCCCAGCGTATCGCTCTGGGACTCAAAGAGAGCCTCGGCGTCCAAGAAGTGTCGATCCGCGGTATTGCCCCGACCACTCACTTCGCCCAAGTTCTCGTGGAAGCGGACTATCGGATGAAGCTGATTGGCATCGGGCTTGAAACACCGCCAGTGAAAATCGAAAGCTACGTCTCGCGAGCGAATCCCGCCCAAGTCGCGCGGAACGCGATGGAGCGGTGGTATTTCACGCCCAACTACGAATGCGTGAAGGCGACCGAGGATGGGTTCGCCATGGAGTTGATCGGCGATGGCGTCAAGTTGGTGGGTGAGAGCGAGCGAGTGACGGCCGAGGGTGCTCGCGTGAATAACGCGGGTGGCGGGAATCAGGCCAGTCAACAGTTCGTACGGCAGTTCACGGAGAAGTACGGCGAACTGGCGAAGAAGTCGCCGGTGTACGCCCAACTGCGGAACTTGGTCGACTTGGCGGTGGCTTCCGCGTACATCCAGCAACGGGATTTGTACGGCCAGGCGGGGTGGCACATCGAGGTTTTGGGAGACGAAACGCGGTTCCCGGTCGAAACGCATTTGGTGCCGCGCCAGGTCGAGTCGGCCGTGAATGTGGTGTGGAAGGGGAACCGGTTGATGACGCCGATCGGCGGCGGTGTGAACATTCAAGCGCGACAAGCTTTGTCGCCGGGCAGCCTCATGAAGGACACAGAGGGCACCGTGGCGGCCGCTCGGGCGAAGACGGACGCGGCGAAAGTGGATGCCAAGCGTTGGTGGTGGGATTAGTCGCCACCGGTTGAGTAAGGGATTGGGTAACGGCGGCCATCTTGGCCGCCGTTTTTTGTTGAGTGGCATCGTTCGAGCGACGGGCGGCCGCCACTGCAATCGGCAAAGACGGCGAATCCCCACTCTTCGCTAAAGTCGGTGCGACTGTAACGACGAAGTTAGGACTAAGCCGCAGTTGCCGTCCCCCCCAAGCTAGGCGTCAGGCCGCGGTGGAACCGGTTCTTGTTCGCGAAGGACGCGATCCAACCATGAAAAGCCAGACTCACTGTTCCCGTCGCACTCGCAAAACCCTCTGGAAGTCGGCTCAAAAGCTGCTGGGGCTCGCGCTCGGCCTCATCCCCGCGCCGGCATTCGCCCAGTTGCTTGCGGACCTTCCCACGCCCGCTGATCAAAAGCGGTTGGAGAAACCGCCCGAAGTGGTGCTGATGAAGGAATCAAGCCTCATCGAGGAAGTCCTTCATCCCGAGTTGATTTTCCGCATCTCGCCGCAGCGGTCCAAGATCGTGCGAACGCGAGTGCCGGTGACGCGAATCGCGATCACCAATCCGGGCTTCGTCGACATCGTCGAATACACGGCCAGCGAGTTCGAGCTGATCGGGATGCAGCCGGGTGAGACGACGATGACGCTGTGGTTCAAGGACGATAACGGCATCGAGCGGCGTTTGCGGTACTTGATCCAGGTGTCGGAAAACGAAGGCGAACTGCAGCAATTGGAATTCGAGTACGCGCGAATGGAGCGGCGAATCAATGAGCTGTTCCCGAACAGCCAAGTGCGTTTGATTCCGGTCGGGGACAAGTTGATTGTGAGAGGTCAGCCACGGGACACGCGGGAATCGGCGGAAATCCTGTCGATTCTGGGCGGGGGCCTCGGTGGTGGACAAGGCGGTGGCGGGACGGGCGGCATGCTAAATGCCGGCGTCACGATGAGGTCCTCCACCTCGTCGCGGCTCCCCGCGCTGCAAATGATCAATCTGATGAACATTCCGGGTGAACAGCAAATCCTCCTGAAGGTGCGGGTCGCGGATGTGACCCGCAGTTCGCTGCGGGAAGCCGGCTTTGGCTTTGACTTTGTCACCAACAAGTGGGATCTGAACATCGGCACGCTCGCCGGTGGCGCGAACATCGCCGCCATCCTCAGCGGCGGCGACTACAAGCTCTTCATGTCCGCATTCGCCTCGAACGGATACGGCAAGATTCTCGCCGAGCCGACGATCGTCGCGATGAATGGCCGCACCGCGACGTTCATGGCGGGCGGCGAGTTCGCGGTGCCGACGGCTGTGGGAGTCGACGGCATCGGCGCTGTGTCGACGTCGTTCAAGGGATTCGGCACGATGTTGTCGTTCACCCCGACGATCCTCGACAAGGATCGGGTGCGGTTGACCGTCTCCCCGTCGTTCAGTTCCATGGCCGGTGGCACCATCAACGGTTCCCCCGTTCTGAATACCCGGTCCGTGTCGACGACTGTCGATCTACGCGAAGGGCAATGGCTCGCCTTGGCCGGCTTGATCCAGGACGAGCAGCAGGGCTCCCGGGGCCGGATTCCGTACATCGGCGACATCCCGCTGGTCGGCGGCCTGTTTGGCAGCCAAAGCAAGAAACGGGACGAAACGGAACTGGTGGTGCTCGTCAGCACCGAACTGATCCATCCGTTGGAAAAAGAACAGGTGCCGCTCATCCTCCCAGGGATGGATGTCCACGAGCCGACCGATGCCGCGTTCTTCTTCCTGCAACAGTACGAAGGGCTGCCGAGCGCTCAGCACCGCAGCACGCGGTACTCGACCTGGAAGCAGCATGTGTTCCTGGAAAGCTGGAAAGGTTCGCACGCTTCCCGGAAATCGAGCCATGGATTTGCCGCCGAACAGAGTTTTTACGTGAAGGGCCCGAGCGGGCTTTCCGAATAAACCGAAGAGCAGTCGGTGCAACCGGCAGGTTTGGCATACCCGGCAACACCAAACCCACAGGCAAGCCTGGAACAACCGGCCAATACGAACAGCCTCCAACGTTTCCACCATCGCGATTCACGGATGATGACCTATGGGCACTCGCAACACTCGCACCTGGCTCCACACAGGTCTTTGGCTAGGGGTCTGGCCCGCCAGCCTTGGCATCGCTGGCTGTGCCCAACACGCGGATCTCACGCCACCGCCGCCCCTGGGTGTGGTCGTGGACGAGATTTTCAAAACGCAGGAGGAGAATGCCGAGGCGATCAAGTACGTTATTCACGTGCATGAGTTCCAGATCAACCAGACCACGAAGGAAGGCGACAATCCGGGCGGGTGGCGGTTGAACGAATACGGCGAGGAACATCTTCGGCAGTTGGCGCTCAATCTCAAACGTGGTGACCGGTTCCCTGTCGTCGTCGAACGGAGCCAATCGAGTTCCCGTCCGGGCACCGAGTTTGGCTATCCGGTCCACTACAACGACGACCTCGATGCCCGGCGCCGCCGGACGGTTGTCGCCGTCTTGACAGCACTTGGGGTACCCGACGCGGACGAGCGAGTGATCGTTGCGCCATCGTTCGGCATCGACATGGAAGCGACGCGGGCCGCCCAGGCGTACATGATGAACGGTGGTGGCGGTGGTGGCGGCGTCTTCTAAGGGCCTTGCCCATTCCGCCGCGTGACTGCGCCTCTGCCGGTTCCTGCCTGGCCAGCGTTCTTGTCTGGCCAGCGTTCTTGTCTGGCCAGCGTTCTTGTCTGGCCCGCGTTCTTGTCTGCTTGCCGGATTGACATTTACCGAGTGGCGGATC
>CAIXSC010000865.1 GCA_903921945.1 uncultured Planctomycetaceae bacterium | reverse complement strand
GTTCAGGTTGCCGTGACACGCGCCGGAATTGCAGCCGGCTCGCGATAGCACCGCCATCACCTCGTGGGCGAACGGATCGTTGGCCGGGCTGTCCGTCAACGCGTCGCGAACCGGCTCGGCGCCCGCGGCGGTCGGCACGCGAGCGGCGAGGGCGAAGGCGAGCGATGCCGCCAAACAGCACGCTTGCCGGAACCGCGCCCATCCAGGCGACACGAGCCATCGGACAAGCGACGCGGAGCCCATGATCTAGCCCACCAACTCGGCGATCGGCTTCACGCCCGGATCGACGATGTACTGCGGTCGGCCGCGGAAGTCGAACATTCGCGGCGTGCTGGGCCAGTGGATGCCGAGGTTGTGGTACAGGGTCGCGTGTACTTCTTCGAACGTCACGGGGCGGTCCGCAGGTTCGCCACCCAAGCGATCGGTGGCGCCGATGACTTGGCCGGTTTTCATTCCGCCGCCAGCCATCAACGCGCAAGACACTCGTGGCCAGTGATCGCGGCCCGCGTCTTTATTGATCTTGGGCGTGCGTCCGAATTCGCCCCACACCACGACACTGCAATCCTTGTCCAGGCCGCGGGCGTGCAGGTCTTCGACCAACGCCGAGACGCCTTGATCGAACACCGGCAGTTCCTCGCGGGCGTTGCGGAAGTTCTGTCCGTGCCAGTCCCAGAAACTGTAATTGACCGTGACCACGCGGGCTCCGGCTTCGACCAAGCGGCGGGCGAGCAGCAGATTTTGGGGAACACGCGGGGCGCCGTCCCCCTTGGGCTGGCCGGGATTGCCTGCACCGTAGCGTTCGCGGGTCGCCGCATCCTCTTTGTTGATATCCAGGGCGTCGAACAGATCCGACGACGTCAGGATACCCATGGCCCGCTGCGTGAAGACATCCATCCCTTCCATCGCGCCCCGGTTGTCCCAGTTGCGGCGGAATTGGTCGAGTTGCGTGAGCAGTCCGCGCCGGTCGGCCAAGTGATCGACCGTGATGCCTTGCAACACCAGGTCATCGCGGCCCGGGCCCGTGGGACGGAACGACGAGTGTCCGAGTCCCAGGAAACCGGCCCCTGGCTCGTTGTACGGCTTATGTTGCGTCGTGTAGCACAAGCTGACGTACGGGGGAACACCCGGCGCGATCGGGCCTTGCAGCCGCGACACCACCGACCCGAGATGCGGCCAGCCGCCAGCCGGCTCGTTTTGGCTCAGATGCCCCGTAAAGCATTGATAGCCCGCATGATCGTCGCGGCAGCCAACGACCGACCGGATCGGGACCAGCTTGTCCATGATCTTGGCAAGCCGCGGAAGCAGTTGGCAGACCTCGATGCCCGGCACGTTGGTTGGAATCGGATCGAATTCGCCCCGCACTTCGACCGGCGCGTCGACCTTGATGTCGTACATGTCCTGATGCGGCGGACCGCCACAGAGGAACACCATGATGACCGACTTGTGCGAGCGCCCGCCCGAGCGGCCGTTCGTCGCCGGCCCCGCCTGGGCTTCCAACTCGAGAAGCTTGGGCAGCGTCAAACCGCCCACGCCCAAGGCCCCGACTTGCAAAAACCCGCGCCGCGACAGACCGTCACAGTGACGCCGCGATTCCCGTGGACCCAGGAGCGTAAGCATGGTCTGGCTATCCTGAAAAACGCCCGCGGAGGATCCGCGGGCGAGTGTCGAAAAACGATCCAAGCGAAGACGAACAGCAACGACATCCGCGAACGGAAAGCGATCGCGTTAGATCACTTCCTTCAACGGCTCGATGCCCTCGTCGACCAAGTACTGCGGACGGCCGCGTAGGTCGAATTCGCGAACGGATCGGAGGTTGAGTCCCAAGTTCTGGTACAGCGTCGCCCAGACTTCCTGGAACTTCACCGGCCGTTCCGTGGCGTATTCGCCAAGTCGGTTCGTCGCGCCGATCACTTGACCGGTTCGCATCCCGCCACCGGCGAGCAACGCGCAGGAGACTTGCGGCCAGTGGTCGCGGCCGGCACCCGGGTTGATCTTCGGTGTGCGGCCGAATTCGCCCCAAATCACCACCGAGACGTCTTTGTCCAAGCCGCGATCGTGCAAGTCGCGGATGAGCGCCGCGGAAGCCCGATCGAGCAGCGGGCAGTCTTGCCGCAAGGCTTGGAAGTTCTGGCCGTGGTGGTCCCAGCGGCTGAAGTTCAACGACACCACACGAGCCCCCGCCTCGACGAGCCGGCGAGCGATCAGGAAGTTCTCCGTCAACTTCGGTGCGCCGTCGTCGCGGAACTTGGTGTCGCCGCGGCCATAGCGTTCAACCAGTTCCGGCGATTCCTTGGAAATGTCGAGCGCCTCGGCCAGCTTCGACGAAGTCAGAATGCCGATCGCCTGCGACGTGAATTCATCGATGCCGGCCATCTTGCCCGACGTGTCGATGTCCCGACGGAAACGGTCGAAGGAGGTGAGCAGGTTTTGGCGATCCTGCAGGCGGTCCAGCGTGATGTCTTGCAGGACCATGTTCTCCCGCTTGCTCGTCTCGTTCCGGCCACCGACCAGCTTGAACGGCGAGTGGGCGATGCCCAGGAAGCCGCCGTCCCCGTCATAGCCCCACGGACCATGGTCCGTCTTGTAGCAGAGGCTCAAGTGCGGCGGGATGCTCTTGTTCACCGGTCCCTGGAGCTTGGAAACCCAGGCCCCAGCCGCCGGCCAACCACCCGTAGGAGCCGGGTTCAGCGGACGCCCCGTCATGCATTGATAGGCATCGTGACCGCCGGTCGCGCCGACCACTGAGCGGATCACCACGCACTTGTCCATCTCTTTCGCGAGCAGCGGGAACAGTTCGCCGACCTCGATCCCCGGCACCTTCGTGGCGATCGGCTGGAACTCGCCGCGGATTTCCGCCGGCGCATCTTGCTTGATATCCCAAAAATCCTGATGCGGTGGACCACCCGGCAGGAAGATGTTGATGATCGCCTTGTGCGACTTGCCGATGCCCGCCTGGGCCTCGGCCGCCAGCAGCTGCGGCAGCGACAACCCGCCCATGACC
>CAIXSC010000864.1 GCA_903921945.1 uncultured Planctomycetaceae bacterium | reverse complement strand
CATTCCACATTCCACATTCCACATTCCACATTCCACATTCCACATTCCACATTCCACATTCCGCATTCCTACCACTGACCGCCCCATCCACCGTTTCCGATCCCTTAGCCTCGTCCGCGTACCATCTCGATTGTTTCCCACTCATCACTGCCCGCTTCAAGGAGCCCGTTCCGATGTCAGCCGCCAATCCCTCCCGTGATCCCGCCTTGTCGAGCGTCTCCCGGCGCGGCTTTCTCGCCGACGCGACCGCTGCCACCATCGCGTCAAATCTGCTCGCTCCGACAGTGCTGAGCACGGCCGCCGCCACCCTCGCCACGCTTGCCAACACGCGTGGCCTAACTGCGCGTGCCTATGCCGCGCCTGCGGCCGGTGACTGGATCGAGTTGTTCGACGGAAAAACGCTGCAAGGCTGGCACAAAAACCCGCAACGCATTGGACACGGCACAGGTGGCGTTTGGCGTGTCGAGGAAGGCACGATCACCGGCGAGCAGGATCCCCCAGGATCGGGCAACGGCGGCATCCTGCTCACCGATCGCAAATTTGGCGATTTCGAGTTGGAAATCTCCATCATGCCGGATTGGGGTGTCTGCTCGGGACTGTTCCTCCGTGGCAATGACCGCGGCCAGTGCATCCAAATGATGGTCGATTACCACGACGCTGGAAATGTTGGCCACCTGTACGGCGAAGGCACCGGTGGCTGGAACACCCGACCCTACGACATCAATGGCGTGTACGACGCGGCCAAGAAACTGACCGGCTTGGTCGCCGTCAACACCAAGTCGCCCGAATCGGTTGGCTTGTTGTCCAGTTGCTCGGCGGACGCGTGGCTCAAAGCCTGGAAAATCAACGACTGGAACCTCGTGAAGGTCCGCGTCGCCGGCGCCTTCCCCAAAATCACCACCTCGATCAACGGCTTGGAAGTTTGCCAATTCGATGGCGCCTCCTCGACCGCCGCCCGCTACAACAAAGACGAAGTTCTGAAATCGCTTTCGCCCGCCGGTAGCGTTGCCGTGCAAGTCCACGGAGGCAAAGGCTGGCCCAACGGCGCCAAGTGCCGCTGGAAGTCGATCCGGATTCGGGAAATCACCGGCTAGTCGATCGCCAAAGACCTTCAAGACGAAGGGTCAGCCCGCTAACACTCGCCTCCAAGGCCGTTCACTCCGGAAATCGCCGCTCGTCGCGGGTAACACGCTCACGCAGGTTGCGAGTGCCGATGTACAGCCGGCCCGCGTTGCCTTGGGGCGGAGCTTTCCAGCGAGCGGCTGCCGCCAGCACGTCCGCGTGTCGCTCGGCATGCGGTGGATGCGACCTGAGGAATTCGAGCATGGCGGGCGGTTCGGCGCCGCGTCGCCCCTCGCGGCGGTCCCAGCGACGAAACAGGTCGGCAAGCTGCTTGGGGTCGTAGCCCGCAGCCATCATCCAGGCGACCGCGTCGCGGTCCGCTTCGGTTTCCTCTTCGGGGCGAAACGGTCGAGCGAATCCGCGCACGAACGCCATGCCGTCCGCGAACAACGCTGCCGGATCGCCCGCCGCCGCGTTGGAAAACCGTTGTTTTGCCGCTGCTAACCGGCGTAAATCATGCAGTTGGTGACCGCGATCCAGATGGGAAAGCTCATGGCCAACCACCCCGACGAGCGCCGCTTCGCTGCCCGCGAACTCGAGCAATCCGCGGAAGAAGACGAGCGTTCCGCCGGGAAGCGATCGGGCATCCGTCCAGTCCGTGCCCGCCACCAGTACGCGGATTTTCGGATAACGATCGGCATGTTTCATCCGGGGACGTAGTTGCTCGACCAGCTTTTGCAGGTACGCCACGTCCCGTCCATCGCGCGAGACCGCGATGTCGCGACGCCGAAAATCGGCCAGCAAGGCCTCCGTCGCCGCGGCCCCCCATCGCCGCTCCTCCTCCAAATCGATTTCTACCCGTTGCAAGTCGGCGAGTTCCTGCGGATCCGCCGGTCCCAGGAACGATTCGAGCATCCGCGACGGATCGAACGGAAAAACTCTCCCGCTCCCCATCGCGCCCTGTTTGCTTCCGCTCCCCTTTTTTGGGATTGAATTGCTCTTCCCGGTTTTCAAGGGCCGCTCGGTTGTCTTCGCAGCATCCTTCGCACCCCGAGTCGCCATCGGCCGTGCGGCATCCACCGACGCATCCGGTGGACTATCCGGCGACGCATCCGCCGGCAATCGCGTTGCGGGCGGCTCGGCAAACAGTGTCGAGGCGAGAAGCGTCAGCCCCAGAACTCCGCCCAGGCACAATCGTCGGGCTGGAGCGTTGCAGCGAACTCGGCACGGATCGATCATCGCTCTCGTCGCCATCGTTATCGCATTCCTAAGCACGCCCAGCAGGCGTTCGGCCGCGAGCTTCAGAACAGATTACAGATTTCTAAGACGTCCAAAGACGTGCCGCAAGCCGGAGGCGGCGTGGCCGAAGATCGGCAACGCCCAATAAAGAGGGCGTTGTTTCAAGCTTGCCGACCACCTCGAATCGGTCGGGCTTGATCTCCCGCGAAAGGCACTCGCCCAAAAACCACTCCGTCGGGTGGAGTGAAGTCCGTTGACGTCTGGCTGATCCGCATCTAGAGTTGACCTATTATGCCCATTTTTCCACGAGGATTGCCATGTTGAACCGCCGGGATGTGATGAAGGGGGCCGCCACCGTATTGTTGGCGGGTGCGGTTCGGGACCAGAAGTCGAGCGGGCAGGACGAAAGCGGTCCCTTTCGCGAGCCGTCTGTGCGCTTCGACCGGAAAAACCTTGAGCAGTTGCCCGCCTTCGCGTTTTCCCGGACGCTGCCGCGATTCCGAGTTCTCCGTCCCGTGGCGGTTGGCACTTACGAGGAACTGACCAAGCCGGGCGCGCAACCGTTTGGACCGAACGACCCAGTTCCGATCGGCGAGAGCTACCATGGTGTTGCCCGGGAATGGGCCGAAACACCGCAACATTGGCTCGCCTTCGGTCCGCCCGGGACGAAGCCGGCGGCGCCTGGCGCGGCGTCATGGCAGCAGAAGCGCGAGTTATTCGGGCGGGTTCCGGTTAAAGACGCCCAGGGCAAAGTGGCCGACACGATCGCGAATTGGGGGCATTACCCCATCAAGTGTTACCGCGTGCCGATCGTCGAAACCAACGTCCAGTTACGACCGGACACCAAGGACGGCCGTGCCGCGCGCGTCTACGCTTACGCTGGCCAGATACCCGGTCCCGCGTTGCCCTTGCGGCTTGGCCAACCTGTCTTGGTGCGTTATGAAAACCAACTCGACACCGAAACTTCGGTCCATTTACATGGTGGCCACAATCCTTCGCATTCCGATGGCTTTCCGACCTTTTACGTCCTGCCCGGAAAGTCGCGCGACTATTTCTATCCGAACGCGCTGCCGCTAGCGCGGGAAAACAGTCCCGAAGGCGGTTTTCGTTATGTTCCGGATGTAGGCGAAAGCCAGTCCACGATCTGGTATCACGACCATGCCATGGATGCGACGGCCTACAATGTCTCGAAAGGATTGGCCGGTGTCGCTCCAACCTTTGGCCAACCTGAATTGCACTTGTTGCGGACCCGGGTATTGCCGGGACTCGGCGAGACTTCTTGCCACGATCCCGAAGGCGACAAGCTGGAAACCAATCCGGATTGCATTGCCGCCCTCGAAGACCCCGAACTTCCCGGGTTTTATCGGGTTGGCAAAGAGCCTTACCACAACCCGTACGACATCCCCATCGTCATTCAGGATAAAGTCATCGATTTACAAACGGGGCAGATTGCCTACGATACCACGGGGCATAATGGCTATCTTGGCGACACGATCCTCCTCAATGGAGGCGCGTGGCCTTTCCTGGAAGTGGAAAACCGCAAGTATCGACTGCGCCTGCTTAATGGGTCCAACGCCCGTTTTTACCGCTTGCGACTCCTATCCGAGGCGGATTACGAGAAGTTGATGAAGGACGGGGCGGGAGGCAGCCCAGCCGCGAACGGCACAGGCGCCGAAGTCGAGGACGACGCCGCTCGGCAGGCGGCGGATTTAGCTGCGTTCGCCAAACGAACGGACACCTACGAGCAACTGGCCAAGCCGTTCCTCCGCATTGGCAAGGACTCTTGGCTTTGGCCGCAAGCGTTGACCCGCAGAAGCGTCATGTTGGGAATGGCCAACCGAGCCGACATCGTCATTGACTTCAAAAAGGATGAACTGGCAAAAAACGTAAAGCCCGGCGAGACAGCCGTGTTTTATCTCGTGAACACGATGCCGCAAGCCAACGGTCGCGGTCCGAAAGGCAAATTGGATGATCTCGGCGATCCTCGGGTCTTGCCCTTGCCGTTTGATTTCAATCCCCCGCCTGGCAATCCCGACGGCCTGAAACCAATTCCGCTCGTCGAACTCGACAAGCCGATGGCGCTCCTGAAAATCGTGGTCAAGGGCGCTCCCATCCCGGTAACGGAAGATGCCACGATTGAAGACGGCACCCCATTGCTAGCGCATTCCCCGATTCTCGACAAGGATGTCGTGGCCGTTCGCGAGTTCATCTTTCAACGTGGCAAAGGCGCCTGGCAGATTAACGGTCGGTTTTACGATCCGACGATCGCCAACGCCACGCCCACCCTGGGAACCGCCGAGGAATGGGTCTTGCGAAATGGAGGCGGCGGCTGGTGGCATCCCATCCATATCCACTTGGAAAGCCACCAGCTCATTGCGGTGGAAAAAGATTTTTTGGCCGATGACATCATCGATATCGCCGACCCTCCTGCCGTGCCTCAATTGGAAAACTTGGTGAACATCACCGGCTACCTTGATGACAACGAGCGACGGATACTGCATGACACGATCGTTCTTGGGCCAAACACGGTCGTGAGGATTCGCATGCGTTTCCGCACGTGGAACGGTCCGTTTGTCTTCCATTGCCACAATCTGGAACATGAAGACATGCGGATGATGTTCAATTTCGAATCTGTGCCCCGGATCGCCGCTCCCGGTTCGCTACCGCCGGTCGTCGCCGCGAACGTGGCTCCGAACGCCCGCACCCATGGCAACGACGTGACTTGGCAAGCTCGCGGCGGCAAAAGTCCTCGTATCGGCGAGCTGCCTTGGGAATACCGCCCCGTCCCCGAAGACCCTATCGGCGACGCCGGCATCAACGTGATTCCTCCACGCAACGCGCGTCCCTGATGCCTTCATCGTGGTCACCTCTGAAAACAAGGCCCGAGCCCCAAGCCATACGCCACACCATGCCGCCTACCATGCCCACCACCATGCCTCCCACCATGCCCGTAAACAGTTCATCCCCGCCTAGGCAGGCCATTCCGCCTGTCGGCGGCATCGCCGCGCGTTATCCCAACGTCACGCTCGTCAACCACCGTGGCGAGAATCTGCGATTCCGCGACGCGTTTATCGATGGACGTGCGTTGGTCGTCAGCGCGATCTACACGCGTTGCCAAGGGTCCTGTCCCGGAACCAGCTTCACGATGGAGCGACTGCGCGAAACGCTGGGGCCGGTCTTCGGCGACCGCCTGACGCTGCTCGCCTTCACCATCGATCCGCTGGTGGACACGCCGGCCGTGCTGGCCAAGTACGCTGCCAGTTTCGGTGTCGAACGGCCGGTCGCCAAGGGTCAGCCGGACTGGCAGTTCCTCACTGGCACTCCCAAGTCGATCGACGAATTGCGGCGTGGCCTGGGCTTTTACGATCTTGATCCGCGAGTCGACGAGGACAAGTCACGGCACGCCGCGATGCTGCTGTTCGGCAATTCAACCGCCGACCGCTGGGCGACGCTGCCTTCCAATCTTCGCGACGGACTGCTCGTGGAGACAATCCGCCGCGTCGCCGGTTTTACGTGGCGGCAGCGTTACGGAGTCCCCGCCTGAGCCGCAACGATTGCGGCCCCTGCCCGCCTTGTTTTCGAGTCACCGGTTTCAAAACTCGGTCACCGTCGTTCGCCGCCTCCTTTATCGGATCGATCGCCATGCGTTTCCGCTTCACGGTGTTTCTACTGCTCTTGTCGCTGACTGCGCGGGCGGCCGCGGTGGATGTGGCTCCAGTCGAACCGCTGCCACCGGTGCATTTGGTGGGTCATGAAGACACGCCGTTGCTCCTGCGCGTCCAAGATGTGATCGACGACTGGGATCCCCGCAAGCTACGCGATCCGTATGCCGAAACCGTGTATCACAAAACGGCGAACGGCGGCTGGCGAAAGGAACGATTGCTGCGGCGACCCGATCTCAACGAATTCGTCGCTGATGTCGCCGCGATGGAGGCGTTGGGCAAAGCGTTGTTTTGGGAAATGCAAGCCGGTAGCGATTTCCGCCGCCTCGCCGACGGCACGTTTCATGGCACCGCGTGCGCGTCGTGCCATTACCGATTCGGCGCCGATGCTCGCAACCGCCACACACGCCGTATTCCGTTCGTCGTCTGGGAGAAGTTCGACCGCGATCCGCGGCACCCGCTGCTGGACGAGCCGCCGCAACCGTATCACGCGACCAAGTCGGCCGTGGAGACGATCAAGAATCCCAACCAGTTGAAAACCGTCAATGGGAACACCCCGTTGTCGCTTGTGATCGGCTCGCAGGGCGTGTCGCCGTTCGATTTTGGAGGACTGCGGTTCCATCGCGGTTCGGGGAGTACGCCGGGTTGGTTTGAAGAGCGGGCGATCCCGCGTTCTGTGGCCCCTTACGCGGGCACCAAAATGTTGCCCGAATCGACGATGTTCGTTGATCGCCAGTTGCCCGACGGTCAACGGTTCCGGCAAATCACGGCGCGTAACTCGCCCACGGTGATTAACGCGGCGTTTTCCGATCGGCTGTTCCACGACGGGCGAGCTGAATCGACGTTCAATGGGTTTTCCATCGCCGGTGACCAGGATACCCGGCAAGTGCTCTACCGCCGGCGCTCGGATGGCACTCTTGCCGCGACACGGATCGCCTTGGTCAACGCCGCCTTGGCATCGCAAGCCGTTGGCCCGGTCATCAGCGACGTGGAAATGTCGTATCGCGGGCGAAGTTTTCCGATCGTCGCCCGCAAACTGCTCGACGCGTCCGTGCTCGGCTTCCAGGCAGTTTCCCCCCAAGACAGTGTCCTTGGGCCTTATGTTGCCAGCGGCGAAATCGGTTGCGGCAGCAGCTATCGACGCCTGATTCAACGGGCGTTCCGCCGCGAATGGTGGGATGACCGCGACGCCCACGGCGTCCGCCAGTTTGTTCCGCTCGAATTGGCGAAACGACCCGAGGGCTCGACGGCTCCGACGGCTCCGCTCGGCGAACTCATGGAAGCGAATTTTTCGCTGTACTGGGGCCTCAGCATCCTGTTCTACGAGGCGATGCTTGTTTCCAATAATTCGCCATTCGACCAAATGCTTCGCGGCAACGCGGCCGGCGTCAACGAACGATGGGAACAGGAAAAGTCGAAACTCGGCCCGATCTATCTCGACAAGATCCCCACCACCCCGAATGGCAAACCCCAGTTGCTCATTTCGGGCGCTGAAGTTTTTCAACGGGGACATCGGCTATTCATGAACCGGGGTTGCGTCGAATGCCACGCGGGGCCGTTCATGAGCGAGATCTTCGATCGCAACGGACCGCTCGAAGTATCGAAGCCAATCCACCACACCTTGCAGCGGCTGCTTTTGCCCGTTTCGAAAGGCGACGCGATCGCGCTCAAGCTCGAAGAAGCGCAAAAGACGATGCTCCAAGATGTCGCCACCGCGCTTGGAGACGCCGTTCCGGAAAAGAAGCCGATCGCGCTGAGACTCGCCGTTGCTTTGGACGCGCTTCGTGAAGAAGCGCGGGGTGTTGAACCGAAATTGAGCGAGCTGATCGCCAAGCGGCTCAAGGCGGCCGGTTTCCCGGAATCGCTGGCCGCTCCCCTTGCCTATCGCATGATGACTTATGAGAAACTCCGCCCGACCTTCTCGGGCAATCGCGATTTCTTTCAGGAGGAAGAGCGAGTTCGTTACGCGTTGAAGTTGGTGGAAGGGTCGGCGCCGCCAGTGTTCGTCGAATTTATGGCCATTCCACCCGACTTGGCCGCCAACCGTCCCAAGCTGCCGATCGAAGGACCGCTCGCTCCGTTCCCCTACGCGTTCTACGACCTCGGGTTCTATAACATCGGCGTTTCGCCACCCCGTTACGACCGCGGGAACGGTGGATGGAGCGACGACATTGAGCCGCCTTACGCCGCGATACTCCACGATTTGACGTGGCTCCGCGGCCTGCCCATCTGGAACAAATCCCCGGAATTGCTGCACTTGCCGGCTGCCGCCCAGAACAACGACCGCCGTCGAAGCGACACGGTGCTTGTCTCCCGCGCCCGCTTCCTGGCGCAAACCGAGGAGCCGACTGGACACCGCAAACCGTTCCTGCACGACAACGAACTGATGTTCTGGGGCTCCTTCCGCACTCCGACCCTGCGCAACATCGAGCTCACCGGCCCTTACATGCACAACGGTCGACTGCTAACCCTGTCGGATGTTGTGGAATTTTACGACCGGGGTGGCGACGTCGCGGCTGACAAAGATCGCAACCCCGATAAGCATCCGGCTATCCGACCGCTTGATATGTCCGACGAAGATCAACGCGCCCTCGTCTTCTTCCTGCTTTGCTTGACCGACAATAACGTCCGCTACGAACGCGCTCCGTTCGATCACCCGTCCTTGACGCTAGTGAACGGCTACGAGCAGAATCTGGCGGAGCGATTCACGGAAGTCGAAGCGGTCGGAGCACGCGGTCGCGACTGCCCGCCAAGCAGCTTCCCCAGCGACCATTGATGGTTTCGCGGCGACCATAGCCGCGACCGCGACGGTGGCGGCGACCACGCTGCGACCATACTGCGACCAGGCTGCGACAATGAATGGGGAACTGGATGCGTCCCCGATGTCGTAGGATTTCAACATTGCCCCGAGGCTGTGGTTCATGGACGAGTTTAGCGGCCCGCGCGGTCCCTGGCCGCGATGGCTCGAATGGTTGAGTATTACGCTTCTCTTCGCCTTCTTCGCGAGCCAGGACGCGCCGGCGGTGAACGAGGCTCACTACCTGGCGAAAGCGCGGCATTTTTGGGATCCATCCTGGTGCGCACGCGACCTGTTTCTCCGCTCGCGCGACGCCCATCAAGTCTTCGCGGCCATCATCGGCTGGCTCGCCTGCCTCCTGCCGCTGCCTGTGGTGGCTTGGGCGGGACGGCTGGCGACTTGGGCGGCGCTGGCGGCCGGATGGCAACGGTTGGGTGGCTCGTTGTTTCCGCGACCGGGCGCGGCGTTGCTATCGGCCGGTCTGTGGCTCGCGTTGCTCGACCACGGCGCCATGGCTGGTGAATGGGTCGTGGGCGGCGTCGAGGCGAAATGCTGGGCCTATGCGGCGGTGCTCTTCGCGCTCGAATGCTTTCTCACGGAGCGTTGGAATCGCGGTCTGGCATGGCTTGGGCTGGCCGCTTGTTTCCACGTGCTTGTCGGCGGTTGGGCACTGATCGCGGCGGCCGCCGCATGGTTCGGGTGCGGTCCATTTCGACCGGCCCTGAAAACCTTGTGGCCGGGTGTCGCCGCCGCGGGTTTGCTTTCACTGCCGGGGCTCGTGCCCGCTCTGCTGCTGACGGCCGGAGCCGATCCAACTGTGGCGGCCGACGCGGCGTGGATCTACGTGTATGGCCGCCTGTCCCATCATCTGGTCTTCCATCGCCTCGATCCGTACGCGATCGCCGCGTTCGCCGGAGTGCTTGTCGGATGGATCGCGGCAGCGATCGCCACGCCTTGCGATCTTCGACCGGGCCATCTCGGCCAACGGCCGTTACGCGGATTTGTCGGCGGCGCCATCGCCATCGCGGTGGCCGGCGCGCTGGTCGATCAATTGCTGCTAGGCCACTGGGAACTATCGGCGAAACTGCTGCGCTACTATTGGTTTCGACTGGCGGACGCGATGTTGCCCGCTGGTGCGGCGCTGGCTTGGGTCGGCGTGATTTTGGGGCATTGGACAACCCGACCACGACTTGCCCGCGGGCTGCTCGCGGCGGCGGTGGCAACCGGCGGCGCCGGCGTACTCGCGGGCAGTTTTCACCACGGCATGCTCGCCGAAAACCTCGGCGACCCGCAGTGGAATTGGCTGGAACGCGAGCGGTTGCTTGACCACCGTGACCGGCCGAAGGTCGCGCGGCAATGGCGGGAGACTTGCGAATGGATTCGCGGCAACACGCCCGCGGACTCTCTTTGGCTGACTCCACGACACCAGCAGACGTTCAAGTGGTTTGCCGAACGAGCCGAGGCGGTGAACGGAAAAGATGTGCCGCAAGACGCGGCGGCGGTGGTCGAATGGCAGGATCGGCGCGAGGCGCTGTTTCCGCCCGAGACGGGGGCCATCGGCCTGACTGGCCTGGGCGAGCAGCGGCTCGTGGAACTTGCGCGGCGGTACGGCGCCGAGTTCATCTTGGTCGACGAGTTTCTTGGGGGACGCAGGCTGGCCTTGCCAGCGGTCTACCCGACGGATGACACGCCAACGGCGTTTCGGGTATACCGAGTCGCTCGGCCCTAACGAACCAAGGGATTGCCCGCCGTGCATTGGATCGATCTCGAAACACGTCTGACGGCTCGTTTGAAACGCCCTTTACCGGGCCGCGCGTCCCATCGCCCGTACACTCAGGAACTGGGGTTTGGACGCCATCAGGGACCGCCGTCGCTCGACGTTCGTCACGCCGCCGTCATGACGTTGCTCTATCCGCGCGCGGGCCAATGGCATCTGCCACTCTTGTTGCGGCCGCGATCGATGCCTGCTCATGGCGGACAAGTCGCCTTTCCAGGCGGGGCGATCGAGTCGGGGGAATCGCTCGAAGCGTGTTCCGCCCGCGAAGCGTTCGAGGAGCTTGGAATCGAGCCATCGTCGGTCCGTTTCGCAGGCCGGTTGACGCCTCTATTCGTGTTCGCCAGCAACTACTTGGTGACAGCCTGCGTGGCGTTCGCCGACTCGCCACCCGAGTTCCGTCCAGACGCCCGAGAAGTTGATCGCCTGTTGGAATTGCCGTTGGAACGACTTTCGGACCCGGCGAGTCAAACGCGGCATGTGATTCGGCGCCAGGGAATCGACTTCGCCGCCCCGGCTTTGACCTTCGATGGCCTGCGAATCTGGGGCGCCACCCGCATGATGCTGGCAGAACTCGCCGACCTCGTTAGCGAATCGATGGCAGCCGGCTCCATGAACCAAGCACTGCCGAATGTCGCCCCATGAGCAAGCCAACCAAACTGTCGACCCGCCTGAAGGTGAAAGTCGTGCCTGGGTCATCAAGAGACCAGATCGTCGGCTGGCTCGGCGATGCCCTGAAGATCAAAGTGGTGGCTCCCCCGGAGAAGGGCCGAGCTAATGAAGCGGTCATCGCGATATTGTCCAAAAAGCTGGGAATCGGATTGGATGACATCCAAATTGAAAGCGGCCAATCGTCGCCGGCCAAAGTGATCGCCATCAGCAACATGGATGCCGAGGCGATCAAGCGTGCGCTCGAGTAGCTTTGCCTGAACTCACCCCACTCAGCCAAGGAATGGCGCCTCAACTAAACGCGTTTGACGTTTCCGGTAATCGGGCGAGGGCCAGAAACCGAGCCACGCGAACCGACGTTTCTCCGCCCCTCCGGTTGATCGCGTGGTTGGCGCCCGGCTCCGCAGGATGGAAAAATCCAGACGCCACCGAACGCGCGGACTCGTGACGGGTGACGGGTGACGGGTGACGGAGGGCGGGTGGTGTGAAACTGTGTTTGGCGTCCGTCGTAAGATCGTGGCCTCTTCTTGTACGATAGACATCGTGTCCGTCGCCGCTGGAGGCGGAATTCGACACCGCCTAGCGACTGCGGTTTGGAGGCCCGGCCGTCGCCTACGGCTCGGCGGTAAACGAGAAAAGCGGATGTAAGCGTTGCCGAGTGGGCTTCGATCGTAGTGCACCTCATCTTTGTACGACGGACATCTTGTCCGTCGCCGTTGGAAGCCGAATTCTTCACCGCGTCGCGATTGCGGTTGGGAGGCCCGGCCGTCGCCTACGGCTCGGCGGTAAACGAGGAAAGCGGATGTAAGCGTTG
>CAIXSC010000863.1 GCA_903921945.1 uncultured Planctomycetaceae bacterium | reverse complement strand
GTTTCCCGTGGCGGTCGGAAAACGATCGTCAGCGGTCCTCCGGGACGTTTTCACGAGTGGCTCTGCGTTGCCGATCCTCTTTCGCCGCTCCGCCGCAAGCTTCCGATCGACTCACGACGATGGTACGGCCGTCCAACTTGGCCTCAAATCTCAAGCCGATCGCTCGCGACGAATCGGCGCTCGTTCAGCGACACCGCCCTGGGGTGAATAGGGCGGTCAACCAATCGAAAGTCACTCGACGAATTCGGGCACAATCAGCTTCGGGATAATGCCCAGGGCGTGGCCACGGGCGAGTAATTCCGTGACGGCTTGTCGGCCACGCGGGCCAAAATCGAGCGTCCAGTCGTTCACGTACATGCCGACGAATTGGTCGGCCTTGCGATGATCCAGGCCGCGTCCCCACGCTGATGCGTATTCAAGTGCTTCCGTGCGGTGGTCAAGACCGTACTGGATGCTCTCCTTCAAGAGCCGGTTGATGTCAAGGATCGCGTCGCGACCGAGGTCCTTCCGCAGGCCGTTGGCACCCAATGGCAGCGGCAAGCCGGTTTCCTCGTACCACCAAACTCCCAAATCCACGACCAGCTTCAGTTGGTCGTCGCCGTAGGTCAGCTGGCCCTCGTGAATGACGAGACCCGCGTCCACAGGCTCGCCACGATAGTGCCCGGCGACCACGACGTTCAAAATCTCGTCGAACGGCACGACCACGTAACGGAAATTCTTGCCGATGCACATTTGCAGCGCCAGGAAGGCCGTGGTGAGCGTGCCAGGGACTGCAATCGACATGGCCGGCAGTTCGGCGACCGTCATCGGCCG
Source organism: uncultured Planctomycetaceae bacterium (assembly GCA_903921945.1). Lineage (GTDB taxonomy): Bacteria > Planctomycetota > Planctomycetia > Pirellulales > Pirellulaceae > CAIXSC01. Next base: position 3,271 of record CAIXSC010000863.1, on the reverse strand, counting down.
TTTCGACACGACGATCGGACCGTACTTGTCGCCCATGCTGGCTCCGCACGTGCAAACCACATACTTGTCCGACAGGTAAGCGTAAGCGTGCAGGCTGAAGGCGGTTAGCTCAAGTTCACCGGCGAACGCGCGGCGGTTCAACGTCTCGATGTCCACCAATTCGTGCTCGAAGCGGTACGGACCGGTTTCGATTTTGTCCTTCGCCAACGCATAGAACATGAAAGCGTCGTCGGGGTCGGGACTGTGGCCAACTTTGATCAAATGCTTCGAAACGACGGCGCTGCTCACGGGGCGATCCTTGAAGGGTAACTCGGAGGGATTGTCGTCGCCGGCCTGGACCCGCGGCGGAACGACGTCATGATACGCCGCCCGCTTCGCGTGGCAATGGAGTCCACGCAGTCCCGACGGCGTTCCTTGACGCTACGGGTAACCGAATTCAGCCACACGCGTTAACGGCGACCGGCTCGAATGGTCCGTGTCCAAAGCAAAACAGCCCGTCGTTCCACCTAGCCAGGCCGCGATCCGTAATCGGATTGGCGGTGGCTGAGAAACGGCGAGCTGTTATTGGCTGGCAACTTGCGCGGCGGATTTCGGGCTATTTGCCGAGTTCCCGCGTCTCCGAGGGACGCACCTGAGACGCCTTGCGGTTCTCACGTTGAATCGCCTCATAGACCTCCTGCCGGTGTACGGGAACGTCTTGTGGAGCGTTGATTCCGAGGCGCACTTTGTCGCCTCGTATGTCGACGATCGTCACGACGATGTCGTCCCCGATGATGATGCTCTCGTCGCGGTGTCTCGACAGGACTAGCATCGTGGCTCCCTCCTCATGGATACTTCGGTCCGCCTGGCGAACCGAACCGATGAATGACCTAGGCCGAGTCGCCGGCAGTCAGCCGCTCGCGGGTTGTCCGCTTCGCTCGCCTCGCCCTCGCGAAACGCTCGACGCAACACCCGCCGCAACCGCTGCCGAATCAACCCATGGCAACTATCGGAAGGGCCTTCGGAAGGAAATCAACCGTCCCGCTTACGTTACCGTTGTGCGGCAGAATCCGGCTGTACCATGTTCGATAAAGCCAGTCGCAGCGGTCAGTTGGGTGAAGGCCAGCGCGACAGGTAGGAGTTCGGCTAGCGTTCCTAAGTCTAAAAAACCGCCTGTGACGATCGTCCCGGCAACCGCCTCTCATCCGGGATTCGATAGACCGCGTTTCCAAGCGGAACGACCTCGGCCAGTGCCCTGGGGAGCACCTCCGGGACGCCGTGCCTCGTTACCACACGTGTCCTGATGCCAAGTGACTCGCCGTCGGGTGCCAGTGACTCGCCGTTGGATGCCAGTGACTCGCCGTCGGGTGCCAGTGATTCGCCGCGGCCACGCACAGTCCACCGGGGCCATACGCCAGCGTAAGCACGGACTGCGCCCACACTCGCTAAGCGCTCTTCCGGAGCTGCGAGGGTAGAGAGGTCGCCAAGCGGAACTGCATCGGCTGGTCATCCGTGCAGACAAGTTGGCGGCCAAGCCGGCGATCAAGGTTGATCAGGAGCGGCGCTTTCAGGTTGGTCGTCAACTCGCCGTCGTGCGAGCTTACCAACGTCAGCACGTAAGCCTGGTCGATCGCGGCGAGCTGCAACTGGAGAAGCTCTGTCCGCGGAACCCGGATCTCGTATCCCGGAACGTAACGCCGCGGACTCACGACCGCGAACGCCAAATCGGGCCGCGAGATGTTTTGCAGCCACCCCAACGCTTCGTTGGTTTCATCCGCCAGCAGCACCCAATGGCGGCAATCTTCAAACCCCAGCAAGCCTTTGGGGAACAGCAGGATGTCATCAGCCTCAATGTCCACGGCGCCGAAACGCGAAGTTTGGATCATCATTGCGGAATACTCCCAAGGCGCCGACGCCGTCCCCAATCTGGCCGAACCGACGAGCGATGGCTCATTCCCTTCGAGCCATCCAATCGTTGCTCGTCGTCTTATCGGCAGTTTCCCACCCCTTCGCGAGAAAAATCCAAGAAGCTATCGCGCCGCGTCAATCAACTTCTGGGCGCCGTCGGCCAGTAACACCTTCGCCAACTCGGCCCCCATCTCCACCGCCCATTCGCCACCCGCCTTGATGATGCCGCGTTTGCACTCGCGACCATCTTTGCTCAGGATCGCCCCTTCGAGCACCAGCGCCCGTTCCAGGTTGCCGCCTTCGAAGAACGCGAACGCCCCGACTGGCGCTAGACAACCGCCCCGCAACGTCGCCAGGAACGAGCGTTCGGCCACCACGGCGCGATGCGTTAAAGGATCGTCAAGCTTCTCGACGGCGGCGATGCTGCGCGGATCGTCCGAACGGGTTTCCAGCCCCAAAGCCCCTTGGCCGATCGCCGGCAGCATGATCTTTTGCGGCAGCACGTGCTGAATCCGCTCCCGCATCCCTAGCCGCGTCAGTCCGGCCTCCGCCAACACGATCGCGTCGTACTCGCCAGCATCCAACTTTGCGAGCCGCGTTTCGACGTTGCCCCGGATGTCCTCGATCACCAAGTCGGACCGAACGTACAGCAACTGCGCGCGTCGCCGCGTGCTTCCTGTGCCGACTCGCGCGCCTTGAGGCAGCTTTTCCAAACTCACTCCGTCCCGCGTCACCAGCACATCGCCAGCCGCCTCGCGCGGTGGCACGGCCGCAACCTTCAAACCTGGGATTGGCTCGGTAGGCAAGTCCTTCAGACTGTGAACCGCCAGATCGACACGTCCATCAAGCAGGGCGCGCTGGATCTCCTTCGTGAAGACGCCGACGCCGCCAAAACTGGCCAGCGGTCCGGTCTTCACATCGCCCTGGGTCGTGATCAGCACGATCTCGACCGCTACGCCCTGCTCCCGCAACTTGCCGGCGACCCAATCCGCCTGCCACCGAGCCAGTGGACTGCCCCGGGTTCCGAGCCGCAATGGAGTTTCGTCGGCCATGGTTTCGTCTGCTCTCCCTTCGACTGAATCACAACGCCCAGAAAACACGGCAATCTAACGAACTCGGCCATCTCGAAAACACGGCAACCAGGGAAACACGGCAACCAGGGAAACACGTCAAGCGAAAAAACGCGGCAACCGAAACAACACAGCAACCGAGAACAAGCGGCAGCTGAGCAAACGCGGCAATCTAGCCTGCTCGACCTTCCCTCCGCTACGGCTTGCTCTTCGGCCCCGGCGGGCGACGATCCTACGCGAAACATGCGGCCGCACGACGTCCGCTCGCAAAACGAGCGGCCGCAAGACCATCGTTCGCGAAACAAGCGGCCGCG
>CAIXSC010000862.1 GCA_903921945.1 uncultured Planctomycetaceae bacterium | reverse complement strand
TTGTCAGTTGTCAGTTGTCAGTTGTCAGTTGCGAGTTGTCAGTTGCGAGTGGCGAGTGGCGGGTGGCGGGTGGCGGGTAGCGAGTGGCGAGATGTCGCTGGGAAGCGGTTCGTTTGACGGCTGAGAACTCGGAATAGGCGGAAAAAAACTGAAACAGCCCCGAACCGATGCCATCGAAAAAACGTCCTAGCTAGCGGGTTATGGGGTGCTCGGGAACGATGACAACGACGCAGTTTTGCTGTCCAGCTCCGCGACCCACGATGGAACCTCAATCGACTCGCCATCGACCCACAACCGACTCTCAACCGACTCTCAACCGACTCTCAACCGACTTGCGACCGACTTGCGACCGCTGCCAATCCGCAGCTGAGCCCACGCATTGCAACTCGCAACTCGCAACTCGCAACTCGCAACCAGCCCACGACCAACCACCACCGCCCCTCGAATCCCCCACATAACCACTAGCACGGAGAGCGATCCATGGAGAAGTCGACCACACGGACGAGCAAAAAGGACAAGGCCTCGAAAGAGTCCAAAGTGTCGGTCCTCGAACAGAATCCCCATTTGCGTACGGCCATCCAGCAGATTGAGAAGCAGTTTGGCGAAGGCGCGATCATGCCGCTCGGCGCGGACGCGATGATGCAGATTCAAGGCATCCCGACGGGATGCCTGTCGATGGATATCGCGCTGGGTGGGCAGGGAGTTCCGCGTGGACGGATCATTGAGGTCTTCGGGCCGGAATCGAGCGGCAAGACGACGCTCGCCTTGCACATTGTGGCACAGGCGCAGAAGTCGAATGGAGTGGCGGCGTTTATCGACGCTGAACACGCGTTCGATCCAAGCTGGGCGAAAAAGCTGGGCGTGCAGCTCGACACCCTCTTGGTAAGCCAGCCCAACCACGGCGAAGAAGCGATGCAGATCGCCGAAATGCTCGTGAAATCGAACGCGGTCGACGTGATCGTCGTCGACTCCGTGGCGGCGCTCGTCCCACGGCAAGAGTTGGAAGGGGAGATCGGCGACGCGTTCGTTGGGTTGCAGGCGCGGTTGATGAGCCAATCACTGCGGAAATTGACGGGCGCGATCGCTAAAAGCAAAACGGCGGTGGTGTTCATCAACCAGATTCGTGAAAAGATCGGCGTGATGTTCGGCAGCCCGGAGACGACGCCAGGTGGACGCGCGTTGAAGTTCTATAGTTCGTGCCGGATCGACGTCCGCCGTATCGGCCAGTTGAAGGATGGCGAAGAGGTGGTTGGCCAGCGGGTCAAGTGCAAGGTCGTGAAGAACAAAGTCGCCCCGCCTTTCCGCGTCGCCGAATTCGACATGATGCATTCCAACGGCATCAGCTATGAAGGCGACCTGCTCGATTTGGGCATGATTCAGAAGATCGTCATTCGCAGCGGAGCGTGGTTCAAGTACGGCGATGTTTACCTGGGACAGGGCAAGGAAAAGGCTCGCGCCTACCTCCAGGAAAATCCGGCGGTGGCCGAGGAGATCCGCGAAAAGATCATGTCGCTCGGCGCCAACCTGGCGGTGGAAAAGGAGGAAGGCGGCGGAGACGACGACGAATCGCCCGATGCCGAAGCGTAAGCCTAGCCCAACTCCGCGTGCTTCGAGCAAGCGGGCGGAGCGAGCCCTGGTGCCAGGGCCGTGGCCGAAGCCGGGCCGCGGCACTGGCGGTCGACGAATCAGGATGTCGACGAATCAGGATGTGGGCGGCATCAGCATTCGGACGAGCATCCGAGGAGCCCCGAGATGGAGTCGTTCGTGGCGGACGTGAATGCGAATGCGAATGCGGACGTGTGCGTGGACGTGGACGTGAAGACCGGCGTCGCGACCATCGCGATGAGCACACCGGCGCGACCAGTGGCGGCGGTGAGCGGTGGGTCACCGCATTGCCGGAACCTGTTCCTAGCGTCGATCGCATTCCGAGTTGCCGCGGCGTTCCTGCCGCTCGGAGCAACCCATACAGCAACCTCGCACGGGATGGTTTGGGGTACGCCCCTGTGCGGCTTGCCGGTGGCGGCCATTCTCGCCCTGTGGCTGGCAACTCCAGGACTTTTGACCGTCGCCAAGCTTCCGCTATCTGGGATCGGCATCGCCTGCGTGTCGGCTCAAGAGGGCTCGAAGGTGCCGCAGTCCGACGGTCCGAACGCCAATGCTCAGCCGGGAGAACCGGCGAAGCGGGCCGGGGAAGACGCGGGGCAGCCAGAGCGCGGGCAGCAGGAACGCGAGTCGGTTGCCGCGACGGCTCGCGAATCGGCTCGCGAGTCGGCTCCTGAATCAGCACTGGAATCCGCGGTTGTCCGGGCGATTGCGGCGGCGGAAGTGTCGGTGGTGGCGATCGCGCGCGAGCGGTTGCGGGAGAACGGGCGTGGGGACGCCGCCGCTCCGGCTTTTTTCAGTGACCGGTCGCCCGACGATCCCGAGTATGTGCCGCACGATTTCGGGTCGGGGGTGGTGATCGACCGGGGTGGCCTGATCTTGACCAACTACCATTTGCTGGGAGACCCACTCGGAAATCGCTACTGGGTTTGGTCGAACAGGCGACCGTTTCCGGCGGAATTGTTGGCTGCGGACCCATGGACCGACTTGGCTGTGTTGAAAATCGCCGCCCCAGATCTGAAACCGATCCCGCTTGGCGATGCCAAGAACCTGCGCAAGGGCCAATTCCTGGTGGCGCTGGGGAACCCGTACGCGATCGCTCGTGACGGCCAAGCCAGTGCCACTTGGGGCATTCTTTCCAATGTGGGCCGACGGGCTCCGCACGGAGACGGTCGCGCACGGCAACGACGCGACCAGGACTTCTTCGGGGATTTATCGGGGCGCGATTCCCCCGCCGTTCCAGCGGAGGGAGCCGAGAAGAACAACCAAGCCGCGACTCGGATTGCGGGCGGCGATAGCTCGCGGGCCGGGCGCGGAGAGACTTTGCACGAGTACGGAAACCTGCTGCAACTGGATATGCGTTTGCAGTGGGGAACCAGCGGCGGCGCTGTGGTGAATTTACGCGGCGAATTGGTTGGACTGACGTCCTCCCTGGCAGCCTTGGAAGGCTACGAGGCCAACGCCGGTTTTGCGATTCCGGTGGATGATGTCTTTCGCCGCGCCGTCGAGACACTCAAGAGCGGCAAGAAGGCCGAGTATGGCTTTCTGGGGATCGCTCCCGAGTTGTTGCCGCTCGCTCGTCGCCAGGAACCTGGGACCGCCGGCGTGCTCGTGCGTCAAATTGTGCCCGGGACGCCCGCTTCGCGGAGTGACCTGCGGCCCGGGGATGTGATTACGCACGTGGCGGACGTCGCGGTGTTTGATTCCGTCGACTTGGTGCGCGAGGTGAGCCGCCTTCCCGCCGACTCGAACGTCGGACTGACCGTGACGCGCCGGATGGCGGAGACCACGAAAATTCCGGTTTTGTTGACCAAGAAATACGTCGGAGACTGGCCGCCGCCTTTCTCGCGAGTCCCTGATCCGCAATGGCGTGGGTTGCAGGTCGAGTTTGCCACGGCGATTCCGCGTTTTGAAGAGCGAATTGGCGAATTGGATCCGGCGGGCTGCGTGGTCGCGCTCGCGGTGCGAGAGGGATCGGCCGCTTGGCTCGCCGGCTTGCGACCCGGAATGTTCATCAGCCATGTCGAGTCGCAACGAGTCCTCAAGCCGGCCGATTTTCATGCCGCGGTGGCGGGTAAGGCGGGCAAAGTCGCGTTGCGGGTCACAACCGCGAACCCTGCCGAGTCGCTTCGAACGGTCGCTCCTGAGCCTTGACGGGCGCGCGGCGGACCGTGATACTTCCGCCATCGACGACATGTCCACCCCACGCTCTTCTTTCCAAGGTCACGTGCAATGTCCAATCCCTACGGCACTTTCGGATCAACACCAAATCGCGGAAAAAACAAAGTCGTTGCTGGTATTTTGGCGCTGCTGCTGGGCGGTTTCGGCGTCCATCACTTCTATCTCGGGTCGGTGCTCTCGGGGGTGGTGACGATCCTCGCTGTGTTCGGCACCTGCGGCCTTGGAGGAATTCTGCCTCTCATCGAAGGCATCATGCTGTTGGTCATGAACGATGCCGATTTTGACAAGAAGTACAATCATCGGACGCCCGAATCGTTCGAGTTTGTCTTCCAGAAGAAGTAGGACGTCGTTGGTCGGTTTTGACGCGTAGCCCAGGAAACCCGCTGTCATGTCAGCTCGTTCGGAGGCGTTCGGTTCACCCTCCCTGGGATCGTACTACGGTCCGGGGAAGTTCGGGATTTCCTTCGAACTGTTTCCGCCCAAGACGGCTGAGGCGGACCAGGCGCTGTGGACCCACGTGGCGAAACTGATGGAGTTTCGCCCGTGCTTCTTCACCTGTACGTACGGAGCGGGTGGCTCGACGCGGGACAAGACGCTGGAAATCGTGGCTGCGGTGCGGCAACGCTGCCACGTCCCCGTCGCCTCCCATCTGACGTGTGTGAACGCGTCGACGGACGACTTGCGTCTTTATCTGCGACAGGCGCGGGAAGCGGGGGTTGACCATATTGTGGCCCTTCGCGGGGATCCGCCCCGTGGGCAGTCTGCCTTTCAAGCGGTAGCCGGCGGGTTTCGTTACGCGAGTGAATTGGTCGCGATGATCCACGCCGAGTTTCCCGAGTTCGGGATTGCGGTGGCTGGCTATCCGGAAGTCCATCAGGAAGCGATCAGCGCCGAGTCCGATTTGGAAAACTTGCGGCGAAAGGTCGATTGCGGCGCGGACGTCGTGATCACGCAGTTGTTTTACGACAACGATGACTTTTTCCGGTTTCGCGATCGCTGTGACCAAGCCGGAATCCGGGTGCCCATCGTGCCGGGCCTGTTGCCGGTCACCAATCTGGCGCAAGTTCAACGCATCACTTCGCTCTGCAAAGCTCGATTGCCTGAACCATTCACCCGGCGTTTGGCAGAACGGGACGATGCCGAATGGCAGTTCGAAGTGGGGGTCGAGCACGCGGTTGCGCAGGTTCGCGAGTTACAGTCGGCGGGTGCGGTCGGCATTCACTTCTACGTGCTGAACAAGTCCCATGCGACGGCCGCGGTGCTCGAGGCGATTCAATGGCCTGTCGCGGTGAATGACTAACGCCGATCTCACTCGCCAAGCATCGACCGAGAGCGTGGGCGGGGCATGGCGGATCCGCGGCAAGTGGACGGAGCGACGACGCGTGGTCGCCTGCCCGGAGAGAAGGGAGTCGAGCCGTGGCCTTCACTTATGTGCGTTATCTGGTTCCCCGCGCGGTGGAACTCGGGACGTTCGACCGCTTCTCACGCCGGTTTCAGACTTTGGCGGGTGTCGCGGAGACACAGATTCGGCGGCAGCGTTCGCGGCCCGAGGGCGGCTGGCACGAATTAGCGGGCGAGGAGGCGGGAGGACCGCTCGCGCCTGAAAATGGTGGAGCATTCCGCTGGATCGCGCTGCGGGCTGGGGGCGAACCGAGTGAATGGCGAGCGATCTTCGACGTTCAGCCGGGGCGTTGGACATTATCGGTCAGCGGGCCGACAGCGGAGGAAGCTCGGTTAGCGGCTGAATCGCTGGCTAGCGAATTGGCGGCCGAACGCTCGGATTGTCTGGCGTTATCGTTCTCGGGTGGCGGCTTCCGCGCGACGCTCTTCCACCTTGGGTTCGTGCGGTTGCTGGCCGATGCGGGTCTGTTGAGCAGTGTGACGCACATTTGCTCGGTTTCCGGCGGAAGTATCTTGGCCGCGCATCTGGTGCATAACTGGGAACGTTATACGGGCGGGCAATTTGACTCGGCCGCTCAAGAGATCGTGGACTTCGCGTCCCGCGATGTGCGCGGGCGTGTCTTCCGTCGCTGGATCATGGGAACGGTGCTCAGCCCCGTTCTCCTGTTTCTCGGCGGACTGCAACGTTGGAATCGTACTCGCCTGCTTCAAAACGAATACGACACGCTGTTCCGCGGCGAACCGCTCGGAGCCTTGCAAGGACCAACGCGTCCCGAACTGTTCTTGATGGCGACCGCGATGAAAACCGGCGATATGTGCGCGTTCACGGCCAATGGCCTGCAGTTCGAACGGCGGTATCTGGATGACGACCTGGATGACGCTGGCGAGCAGCGGATTGATTGCCGGCTGGTGCCGATCTCGCTGGCGGTGACCGCGTCTTCGGCCTTCCCGCCCGCCTTCCCGCCGGTTTACGTGACCCATGAGCAATTACGGGTCGACGCGAGCCAGTTTTTACAATCGCCGGAGTATCTCAGTGACGGCGGCGTTTATGACAACCTGGGCATTCGCAAAATCCAAAACCTCCGCGCGCGGACGCAATTTGATTTGGCGGCGATCCTGGTGAGCGACGCCGAGTCGCCGTTTGTGTGGAAGATCGGGGCGAACTACAAACGTTTTTGGCATCGCGCGGTACGGGCCAGCGACATCCTGATGCGGCGAGTCGCCGAACTGGAGTATGAGTGGGCGCGTCGGTCTTCCGAGGATGGACGGCCCCTGCTGTTGCGGATTCACATCTCCCGTTGGCTCGCGGATGCCGCCGGCGCGTTGGCCCGCGAACTAGTGCATGCCGTCCGTCAAATCCGCACCGATCTCGACCGGTTCGATTCGCTGGAGATTTCCTGTCTAGTACGGCATGGCTACCTTGTCGCGCGTCAAACGCTGATCGAAAGTGGCCTGCTGGATGTCGAGCAACGGCGACATCTGGAACATTTAACCCAGCCCTGGGATCCGACCGATGCGGCAGCTTCGGCCACTGCCGCGATGCCAGTGGCTTCGCCTCGTGAAATCCCGGGGAAACAGCCTGCGAATCCACTCGCAGCACAAACCGAACGGACCAAACCGATAGCCGGTTCCGCGCCGGCAAGGGCGGCCGTTCACGCGGCGGCGCTCGAACACGTGCAAGAGACTGTGGAGCGGCTTGAAGGGATTCAACGCAGTATGACGCGGTGGACGGCCGCTGTTTTCGACGCGCGCGACTGGTGTAGTTGGGTGACGCTGGCGGCGCTGGCAAGCTACCTCTTGGCGGCCTTAAGCTTTCCCGCGTTGCTTGTGTTATTCCGGTCTTCGCAAGAACTACAGTCGTTGCGGATGGACTATGGCCGTCAGCGGGAGAAGTTGAAGGCGGAACTGGACACGACGGCCACTCGGCTGTCTGGTCTGGAGCGAAACACACAGTCGATCACCGCGTCATTCAACGAACGGTGGTCGTTCCAAATCGCGTACTACAGCGTCGAGCGGCTTGGCTCGGAGGTCGAGTCCCAAGTGAAACAGCTTGCGGAGGACATCGAGTCGATGGGGGCCGACGAGAACGCCGCGTTGCGGGCACGTGTGGACGCCTATCGACGGCTCTTGAAGGTCGCGGGCAAGCAGAGTGGCGTCGCGACGGCGTATGTGCGCTGGGCTCCGGTCTTGGGGCAGGAGGGGCAGAGTTTGCTTCGCGGACAGGTTCGGGAATTCGTGTTTCCGGGCAGCCGATCGGACCAGACCGTGCTCCTTGAATTCTCCGGCCAATCCGAGGGCCGCGACGATCGGCCGGCGGCGATCAAGCTGGCCTTCAGCCAGTCGCGGTTGAGCGAGCCGGTTAACGGAGCCGCGCCCGCGGTCGCGGTCTATTCGATCGACTTCCTGCGAGTGTCCGAGGGGAAGGAGTACCGCGGTGATTTGATGCATCCGTTATTAAAGGACAATGCCGGCTTCGCATTGCCGATCGCCGAAGTCCGCCTATGGGACGCCGCCCCTTAGGCGAAAACACAACCGGGCCTCACGGTAGGCGCCCTCATAGAATGCCTCCGTCGTTTACCGCCTCTGCTTGTTTCGCCTCCGTCGCTTACCGCCGAGCCGAATCGGAATATCCCGTGTTATCAGTGTTCGTCCGTGGCATAAAGTCTGTGTGTCTTGAGGAAAGTAGGCACTCCCAATGCCAGAACATGTCAGAGGAGGGTATGACAATCGAACTTATCCATGGAGAGATCATCGGCCAAATCATTGGGGCGTCGTTCGGTGTTTAACGGGAGCTTGGCTAGGATTGGCAACGATCGTCGACTTGGGAGCCCCGCCTTCCTGTCGAATGCTCCAATCGCCCCGTATTCAAGCCGGCGACAAGAGAACGGCAGGCTTGGGGAAAAGGGCTAAGGTGAACCATGGCGCCCTCCGTGCAATGGTTGTTGTCTCTTCAATCTCTGGGAGTTTACGCCGCTTTGCGAATGATGAGCCCAATCGAGGTTGATGCGTAGCCAATTAGGCTTAGCCGGAGATGTTTGATCCTGCCGTAAGGCTCCTTGGCGGACTGGTAGTAAGGTGGAGGATCGACAAACAAATCGAGTTCTTCGCTGCCTGGGTCCAGGTCGATCGGCGCGACTTGATGTCCCTGGGCGGTGAGTCTGTAGCAAATGTCTTCAATGTCGCGCAACCGGTAGATCACGCACGATCCTTGGGAGACCGTTTCATCGTTGGATGACAGATTGAACTCCGTCGTATGGACGGCAACCCCGCCAGGCTTCAGGCACTCCATCTGCCGTTCGAGAAATTGGAGGCCAAGTTCGAGATCGCCGCAGTGTTCAAAGGAACAAGTTGACCAAGCGAAGTCGTAACCACGCAGGTCGGCAGGAATGCGATTCATGTCGACTGGCCGGTACTCAACCCGTCGCCGGAACTCGTCAACCGGACATAGGCAATCAGCGTTAAGAGCCTCGAGATTGCCGACCCACTGCCCCGAATCCGCCCAGGGTTGTTTTCGCTCGTCTTCGGCGGGTAAATCGGTGGCGGTTATCTGACAACCGAGCGATGCCATGAACGCCGGCAGTTTTTCGGCTCCGACAGCGAATCCGAGACCTCGCTTGCCGGCCGCCAGCATTCCCCGTTCATGCAGCGCTTGGCAGATATAAGCGAGTTCCCACTTTTTGCGATGGGCTTCCCATTCCAGCCTCATCCGCTCCACCCAGTCTCGAAAGGGCTGCGAGTTGAGTGTGGCGAAGCGGCATAGTTGTGACACCATACCGGTCCCTTCGACTTTATCTTTGCCCGCGTGCGAAAGAAACAGCTCGTGGTAGCGTTGCGGAAAATCACGGACTCGAATCGGCGGCGATACATCGCGTCTTGTTTTGCGGAACAATCGTTTCAACAATTGATTCATCGAGGTGACTCCGACTGGTTGGCTAAGATCGACCGGCAACTCCCGGTCGATGGTACACGAGCCTCCGTACGTTATGGCCGCTTGGCACCGACTTGATTCCAACCGTCGGTGGCCTGTGCGCAACGCCGTTGGAAACAATCGATGTTAGGTTACCAGTCTAACCGCGACGCAGAAATAGCATTTTCGGGCCCGGCATGGGTGAAGTGGATCGCAACGAGCCGGTTGTCGACAAGTCAACTTGGCTTGTCGCATGGCCCTTCCCCTGTTCCTTGGCAGCCCGCCGAACAAGCGTTGCTCGATCACGTCGGCAATCGTGCGGGGAGGCCGACCGGGGAATTACAGAGTGTAGAGGAGGAGGTGCTGCGCGCGGTTTGGGAGGGCTTCAAGTGGCTTCTCTGCCCGGTGTGGAACAACCCTACCAACTCGAAGCCGATGGTCGGAGCGTTCCCGCTGCCTTTCATGGTTGCATCCCAATCAAGTTGTTGGCGGTGCTAGGTTGCACTCCTGCGGGTGACGGCACTGAGTCGGCCTATGCGATCTGCCCGAGCAACCCATAAGCCGAGCGGCGCCAGCGGCCGGTTCGCGGGCGATCCACGCCGATCGCGGGTTCAGCGAGGCGTCGTCAAACGCCCTCCATTCACCGCAAGTCTCGCGGCTTACTGCATCCGCGAGGTCGCCGATTTAGCGAGTTTTCTTCGGCCTTCGCCCCTCGATTTTCGTGATTCATCCGGGGCGCAGACATTGCGACTTGATCCGATTTTGGCGATTATCGTGCCTAGTGCATTGGCTTTGGCTCTTGGACGCGCCGCAGCAATCGCTGTTTCCCGCCGCAGCATGCGATCACGGCAAGCGATCACGGCAAGCGATCA
>CAIXSC010000861.1 GCA_903921945.1 uncultured Planctomycetaceae bacterium | reverse complement strand
GCGGCGACTCGCAGCCAGTTCGGCAACCAACGCATCGGCGGGACGTTGCCCTATATGAGCCCCGAGCAGGCTGGCCTGTGGCTCCAGGCGGATGTGGGTTCCACCACCGAGCCCACTGCCACGTTGGGACGGTCGTCCGACATTCATTCCCTCGGCGCGACACTCTACCACATCATTGCCAACCGGCCTCCGTTCGTCCGCAAGCCTGGGGAGGTTGACCAGTCGTTCGCGCAGCGAATCGTCGCGGGCGGGGCACAACTGGCCCATCAAGTCAACTCGACGGCCGATCGGACATTGTCCGCGATCGCGGCAGCGGCGATGGGCCAAAACCCGCGGACTCGCTACGAGTCCGCCAAGGAGTTCGCGAAAGAGCTCGAAGACTGGCAAGCTGGAATCGAGACGAGAGCGCTGCCGTGGAACCGGCTGAAGCGAGTCGCGAAGTCGATGGTGCGTCATTGGAGGCGGGTCGTCGCCGGCACCATTGGTGTGGGCGTCGTGTCGTGGGCGCTGTGGTGGCAAAACCAGCAAGAGCGACGGCAGGATGTCATTGAAAGCGTTCAAGCGTTGGAAAGTTGGGATACCGAAGATGTGCCGGCGCGGCTCGCGTCACTCCGGGAGGCCCCCGCCGCTTGGCTTCGAGCGCCCTTGATCGATGCGCGGAGCAAGGTGACCGAACCCTGGCTGAAGGCCCGTTTTGACCTCGCCTGGGCCGCCGTGTTGCCGATCGAACCGGATCAAAACCGCCGACTATTCCTATCGCTCGCCGACTTGGCAGAGTCCGCCGAATATCAAATGATCTCTCAGCAGTTGCATATACTGGTCGATCGTTCCCGTTTGGATACGACGACCGGCCTGCAAGCGCTCGAAGCCCGATTCCAAACCAGCGACCCCACAGACAGCGGAACGCCGCTCGTGCAGGCCCGAGTCGCCGCCGCGCTCGCGTCGTTCCAACCCACCCGGCCATGGACGGACGCGGAAGTCGACACGTTGACCGCGAATCTGCTCCGCTGCGAACCGCGCTGGTTCGAGACGCTCGCCAGGCACATCCTCGGAACGAAGCCGCTCGCCGATCGGTTGGCGACACGGCTGGATGCGCGTTTTGACCATCCGGACGCGTCGACCGCCGAGCGAACGCATATCGCCATGCTGCTGGCTCGGCTGCTCGATCCCAAAAAAGACGCCCCAGCCATCTGGCGCCTCGTCGGGCGCGCGTCCCAAGAACAATTGCCGTCGCTGCTGGATGCGGCTCGAAAACTGCCGGACTCGGCCCGCGATGGCTTGCGCCAACAGTTCCAGGAAGCTTTGCAGCGCTATCAAAAACAGACCCGTCTGCCATGCGCGTCCCGCGAAGACCAGCTCGAACTGGATCGACTGGCCGCCGCGACGGCCAATTTGGCCCTGTGCCAGTGGCAGCTCGACGCGCAAAGCTTCGAAGTTCAACTGCTGCGGCGGGACGCCGATCCGCGCCTACGCACCGAATTGATCCATCGCTTTCGACCGATCGGCGTTCCCCCAGCGACTCTGTTGGAACGCGCCCTGGCGGTCGCGGATTCCGGCCAAGCGGCCGCCTTGCTGTTGGGCGTGGCCCAATACGCGGCCGATGAACTGCCCACCGACCTGCGTCGCCAATCCTTGAAGCGGTTCGCTTCGCGTCTGAAGACCGATGGCGACCCGGAACTGTTGGCCGCCGTCGAGACGCTGTGTCGTCGTTGGAAGGAGCCGATTCCCAAGGTGGAGCCTCCGCCATCGCCGCTCCGCGACCAACTGGGTTGGCTGGTGGGAACGGCGCACCAACAGGCGCCTAATCATCGCCTGATCGTCATTCCCGCCCCGATCGCGAACGCGGGTTTTCCGCTGGGCGCCGCCCCCGACGAGGGTTTTAACGACGAGGTTGAACAGTTGGGTCAAGCCCGTATCCCTCGCGGCATCGCGATCGGGGCCTGCGAGGTGACGCGGGAACAGTTCCGGGAATTCCTTGTTCGATTCGGCGAAACGGGCGATATAGCGTTGCGTCGCGGCAATAATGCTTTGCAGGATTTGGACAAACGGGCCAGCCCGCGGCGAATGAGCGATCAGGACGCGGTCTGCTGGATCAACTTTCCCGAGGCGGCCGCCTATTGCAATTGGCTCAGCAAACAGGAAGGTTTGGAATCGTGCTATCCGGACGACGTGGACGAGCACCTAGGTGAAACCGGTCCGCATCCTCCCGACTTGGAAGAGCCGATGCTGTCCCGCACGGGATATCGGTTGCCCACCGAGGCGGAACTCGCGTTGGCCCACCGCGCGGGCACCACATCGCCGCGCAGCTATGGCTATCGCGAGTCCTACATCGGCAGCTATGCCGTTTTCCGCTTCGACGATCAGTTGGGCCCCAGTCCACCCGCGACGCGATTTCCCAATCCCTGGGGACTATTCGATACGCTCGGCAATATCGCCGAGCTGTCGCACAGGGTGACACGCGAGAAAGCAGCGGCCGATTCTGACGCGTATGTCGACAGCGGGCCGGTGCCTCCCTTGGACGGGCTTCAGGAGGAAGGCGCCATGCCGGCGACAACAGGGGTCATGCTGCGGGGCGGAGCTCACAACAATGTGGTCGAAGTCTTGCGATCCGCCTATCGGCATGGTTTCCAATGGAATGAGGATGCGATCGACGCGGGATTTCGAGTGGTCCGGACCTTGGCCGGAAACGACCAGTCTTCGAACTCCGCCGCGGTGCGCGGCCCAGCGGGTAGCCCAGCGGTCGGCGAGTCCCAAAGACCTCGCGAAGAATGAGGGATGGGGGGTAGGCGGGCGACCGAAGAATTCCCTCCCAACCGGGCGGTCGAATGGAACAGAGCTCGTGTCGAGCCTCTCCGTCGCATGGTGGCCACCCAGCAATGCGGGGATGTCTGTTCTTGTGGTCGCGTAGCGCAGGCTCAGTCGGAATGAAATAGACAAACTGTGGGAAGTGGAACGACAATCCATCGCCGCCTAAAAATGCTTCAGAGCGTTGCCCGTTCGGCGCGAGGTGCCAAGACAGGCACGCGACATCGTCCCAATCGACTGTCGAAGTTCACAAACGCAGCGGGCAGCCTTTGGGGACGCATGGGTCACGACTTAGCGGGCATTCGGTGCTCCCTAAAACATTTGACGCGACGCCGGCCTCGAACTAACGTCTTTCTTCATTCAATCAACTCGACTTCGCCTGCTTCGCAGCCTTCCGAGGAATGTTTCGATGCGGAAACGCCGTTTTAGCCGTGTGTTATTGCTTGGTTTCGCGATTCTCTTCGCGGTGGAAGCCGAGTCGTCGGCGATGGTCCGCCGTCTGTTCCGCCGGTCGGCGTGCGGCGATCGGTGTGATGCGGGAAAGACCAAAGAGACAGGGGAAGCCGCGAAAGCACCGTCTCCGCCGGCTTTCAAGGGACCACCGCCTAGCGGTCCCGCCACGCCGCCGGAAGT
>CAIXSC010000860.1 GCA_903921945.1 uncultured Planctomycetaceae bacterium | reverse complement strand
GTTTCTTGAGATTGCCGCGACTGGCGAAACCGCGAGCGCTCTTGGCGACCGCGCGTCTGCCACAAGCGTCGCATCCACGGAACCGGTGATGGGAAATGGCAAAGCCAGCGCGGGAGAAGTTGGAACGGATCGATTCCATCGCGAGCAGACTGCGCGAGTTGAAGCGGGCATGGCGGGGGGACTTCACGATTCAGGCCGGTAGGAGTGTAAGAAACGCGAGTTCGGGCGGACAGTTCCAACGCAGCGGCTCCTCGCCGGACAATCCGCGGCTGACATGCAGGACCACTCCGTCCACCTCGAACAGGCCGCCAGCATACTTCGTTCCGTACAGGCTTGGGGAAACGACGGGACCAATCACCGGAAACGCGATCTGGCCACCGTGAGTGTGCCCGGCGAGCATCAACGGAAAGCGGCGGCGAATCGCCCAATCGATCTGGTCGGGTGAATGGGAAAGCAACAGGCGGAACTCGGCGCCGCCCGCGTCCAACGGTTCCACCTTCGCGCCGGGATCGCGTTCGGCGGTCGCTGCCGCTCGGAACCAGGGACGTTCGTTGCCTGTGATGACAACGTCCACACCGCGGATCGCCACTCGCGTGGAACGGTTGCCAACATCGACCAGACCAAGTTCCCGAAGCAACCGGCGCAGCTCGGCGGGCGGGCCGGGACGCAAGTCGTGATTGCCCAGCAAGAAGTACACGCCATGGCGGGCTCGCAATCGGCCCAGCGTATCGCCGAGCCATTCGCGGCAGTTCCAGTTGTCGAGAATGTCGCCCGTGATGACCGTGATGTCCGGCTCGGAAGCGTTCGCCACCTCCATCTGATACTCGAAGTACGCACGCGCGACGTGGCCCGTCAGGTGCAAGTCCGACAAATGCGCAATGACAAGACCCTCGAGCGCCGGCGGCAGCCCGCGGACCGCCACCGTTTTGCGCGCGATTTCCAACGAGAAGATTTCGTTGCCCGGAAAGGCGCCGCACCAACGGCCCACCCAATCTCCCGCGAGCGTAACCGGTGCCGCCTTGGAGCCAGTCGCCGAGTCCGTAGCGAAGCCAGCCGAGCCAGTAACCGAGTCCCTCGCTGCGCCTGTGAGTTCGCTCCTACGGGCGCCGTCGCCAGAACGAGTGGCCAGCTCCCGAGCGACATCGACAAGTTCGGTCGATTCGGCTCGCAATGCGGCCGGCTTGCCGGCCAGCCGCCAGCGTAGACGCTCAAAGACGGCCCATGCCAAGAGCGACCAGCAACCGATCGCGTAATGCGATTTCGCCGTGAACAGCCATGGCGCGGCGCACAGCCAGACTCCCAGCGGCAGCTCGAACAGCTTCAACAGGCGGTGATGCAATGGAAACGCGTGCAAGCGATTCCAGATGGCGACGCACAGCACCAAATGGCCAAGCATCCACCCGCAGATGGCCAAGCCGCTCACGAAGAACGACACGCTCACGCGCCCTTTCCGTCGGTCTTCCCGAGGCTCTCCATCCAGGCCACCACGATGTCGATCGTCTTCACGATCTGATCGGGCTTGAGCGGTTTGATCACGACGGCCCGTTCATGCAGGCCGTCCTTGCGGGCATCGACAACCACATGCCGCGGATCGTGGCCGAACTCCTGCATCAGGATCAGCGGCACGGTCGGGTAGTATTGCTTGAGCCGCTGCATCAACTGATAGCCCGTCATGTCGGGCAAGACGATATCCGAGATGATGATGTCGTACTTTTTGTTATCGCCCTCGCAACTGCGAATCATCAAGTCGGCCTCGGTGCCGTCGTGGGCGGTCTCCACGACGCACGCGTACTTTTCCAGGATCCGATGAGCATCACTGCGGGATCGCGGATCGCCGTCGACCACCAGCACGCGGCGATTGCGCAGCCGCGGGTATTCCGCGGAGCGATCGCTGGCCGGCAGTGTCTCGGCCGGCGCCAGTTTCGCGCCGACACGCACGATGACATCTTTGATGGCGCGGGCATTGAGCAGGATTTGAAGCATCCGTTCGCGGTCCGGACATTTGTTGTCCAGATAGCGATCCGTGACGAGCACAACCGTGTTGAGGATTTCATCGATCGGCCCCGCGACCTCGCGATGGATCGCCTCGACGCTCTGCCAAGCCGTGTCCGCTTGCTGCGCCTGCAGCAAGTCAAGCTTGTTCAGCGCTTCGGCCACTTCGCGGGAAAAGATCTCCAGGAATTGGAGATCGGATTCCGAGAATCCGCGCGGCTCGGGACTTTCCACATTGAACGTGCCGATCACCTGCTGGTTGCGCATCAGCGGCACGGTCATCGAACTTTTCGCGCCCTCGAAACCCGTCAGGTACAACGGATCGCGAGCCGTATCTTCGCACAGGTAGCTGCGGCCGCTGGCGGCGACAAATCCGGTCACGCCGTTGTCGTGCATCGACGCCCGCAAGGTCCGGTTTTCCGCGACCCGATCGAGCCCGTGCGACAGTAGCGACTTCAATTCCTTGGTCTGCGGATTCAGCAGCCGGATCTCGATCACATCGAATCGCAACAAGTGCTGCGTGAAATGCAGGATGTCCTCGCGCAATCGATCGACCCGGTCCTCGATCGCCATGCGACCGACTTCCTGCGGCAACAAACTCGCCAATTCCGAGCCCGCTTGATGGATCGCCTCCATCATCTGATGCTGCAGCACTTCCTTCGTGACCTCGCGCAACGTCACGATCAGTTGCTGCGTCGGCAGGAAATCCTCGCGGACCGGCGCGACGTGAAAATGGAAGAAGCGGTTATCGGTCGTGCGAACCCGCGCGCCGCTCGGTTCGTTCATCACCAGCGCCGTGTTGAACGGACAGTAATCCGGCCCCAGCAATTCGGGATTGCCGAGCACATCGTAGAATTTTCGGTCAACCGGTTCTTCGCTGGAGAACCACAGCCGAAACTGGCGATTCGCCCATCGGATAACGCAGTCGGCATCGAGCAACGCGACGCCATCCGGCATGAACTCCAGAATCTGCTCGAGCGGGAGCATCGTCGTGAAAGGCAAGACTGCCACCTCCGTCACATCGCGAAAACTTCGCCTAACGAAAATCTTAGGGGAAGTCCGCGGCCGGAACAACGGAAAACTGCCGCGCAGTGAAAAGTTGAATCGGATCGACGCCCCGCATAAATTCACCAAGCGGCACGAATTGTTGCCGGGAAAAAAGATTCAAGTCGACCCCGGCCCTCGCCATGCCCCAGCCCTCGCCATGCCCCGGCCCTCGCCATGCCCCAGCCGGGGCCACAGCCTGACCGGAACCATTCCCACGCCTTCACTCGGAGCTTCGCTTTTGCCCCAACCACGCCAGTTCGCAAGCTCCCCTGCGTTGCCTGCGATCGAACATGGCCATTCGCGGCTCGCGCGGCTCGTCGCTGCGGTCCTTGTCACCGGTCTGATGGCGTCGGTGTTCGCGTCATTCGCTGCCGCCGACCCACGAGCCACGAAACAGCAAGAGGCGTTCGTTCGTTTCATCACGCTCCGTGGCGCTGATCCGGCTACCGAAAAACTGGCGGCGTTGTTCCGCGAACTGCAACCGGATGGTCCGCGTTACGCGCGGCAACTCGCGGCGTTCGAGCGGCTTCGCGAACCCGATTTCGCGGTGCGCGAAACGGCCATGCGGTTCCTCATCGCCGAACCCTGGATTCCACCGGCACTGCTTCGCGACTTCTTGAACGCACCCGAAGCGGAAGTGCGCTGGCGCGCCCGTCGCGTTCAACAGGTCGCTGGAGCCGCCCAGGAACATTTCGCGCGCATCGCCGCTCGCGTGCTCGGTGCCAATCCCGTCCCTGGCGCCGCTGCCGCTCCTGGCGCCGCTGGTGTGGCGGGAGTCGCTGGTACTCCTGGCAACGCTGGAGTTGCGGGAATGCCGGAAACCAAAGCCGTTGTCGAGCCACGATCCCCCTACGCGCGGTTGCCGCTGGCCGAGCGCACGCTCATCGCGACAGGTACTCGCGGCGTCGCCCTGGAATTGGATGGCGACGGCAAAGAGCTGTGGCGGGTGCCGTTTCGCGCTTGGAGCGCCGAGCGACTGGCGAGTGGCGCCACGTTGCTGGCCTCTGTCGAGGAACAGTCGGTGGTCGAAATCGATCGCGAAGGAAAGGTGCTGTGGCGCTATGGCCCAGTCGCCGCCACTCGCGCGAAGCCGCTCGCCAACGGCAATGTGCTGGTCGTCGACTACCCGGGCGGCCGCGTCTTGGAATTGGGACGCGACCAAGCGATTCGCTGGCAACATGCTGTGGACGAGCCCTGTTTTGACGCGGAGCGACTCGACAACGGCCATACGCTTGTCGCGACCGCGAATCTAATCCAAGAGATCGCTTTCGATGGCGTCACAGTCTGGCAATGGCAGGTGCGCGGCCGGTTGAACGGCCTGCAAGCACTGGCCGACGGACGCATCCTTGTCGCCAATTACGGAGCGAATGAGATCGCCGAGTTGGACAACGACGGCCGAGTCGCTCGCCGGATTGAAGAACCGCAACCGAGCGACGCGTTCCGCCTACCCAACGGCCACACGCTTGTCGCCACCGCGACGCGTATCGTCGAATTCAACGCCGCGGGCGAACTTCATCGAGTGCTCGCCACCGCCCGCTACGGTTCCGCGCGACGGTAGGCGTTCCGGTTCGATCCAGCGCCTACACCGCCATAGGCGAACGAACCACGTTCAAGCGATCAGGTCCCGCACCACGTTGCCGTGAACATCGGTGAGGCGGAAATCGCGGCCCGCGTAGCGATACGTCAGCTTGGTGTGATCGAAGCCAAGCAAGGCGAGAATCGTGGCGTGCAAGTCGTGGACATGGACCTTCTTGTCCACGGCCTGGAAACCGAACTCGTCGGTGGCGCCGTACGCCTGTCCGCCTTTCACGCCGCCGCCGGCAAGCCAGGTGGTGAAGCCCCAATGGTTGTGATCGCGGCCGTTGATCTTTCCCGCGTTGGCTCCGGCTTGCGGCAGTTCGACCGTCGGAGTGCGACCGAACTCGCCTCCCCACACGATCAGTGTTTCCTCGAACAGCCCGAGCCGCTTCAAATCGGTGATCAGCGCGCCGATGGCGCGGTCGCATTGGTTGGCCAGATTGCGATGATTGACGGCGATATCGTCATGGTTGTCCCATGGTTGGCCCGCTCCGTGCCAAACCTGCACGAACCGCACGCCTCGTTCGATCAAGCGCCGCGCGATCAGGATTTGCCGCGCTTGCGTTCCCGGGCCGTAGGCGTCGAGCACATGTTTGGGTTCACGGCTCACATCGAACGCCTCGCCCGCCTCTTGTTGCATGCGAAACGCCAGCTCGAACGAGTGAATCCGCGATTCGAGCGCCGGATCATGGCCACGGTCCGCCAAGTGGCCGCGATTCAACTCGGCGAGCAGATCCAGTTGCCGACGCTGGGCGGCGAGTGGAATCGAGTCGTTGCGGATGTTTTCCACCAGCTTGCGAATGTCTTGATGCTGCGTATTGATGTGCGTGCCCTGGTAGACGCCGGGAAGAAACGCCGCCTGCCAGTTTTGCGTTTCCAGGATCGGGTAGCCATTCGGACACAAGGCGATGAAACCGGGCAGATTCTGATTGTCCGAACCGAGACCGTAAGTGACCCACGAACCCAGACTCGGCCGCACCAACCGCGACTCGCCGCAATTCATCAACAACAACGATGGCTCGTGATTCGGCACGTCGGCGTGCATCGATCGAATCACCGCGATGTCATCGATGTGCTGGGCGGTGTTCGCGAACAACTCGCTGACTTCCAATCCGCACTCGCCGTAACGAGCGAATTTAAATGGCGAGGGGAACGCGGCTCCCGTCTTTCGCTCGGTCTGCAAATTGGGAGTCGGCAACGCCTTGCCCGCGTACTTTTCCAAGGCGGGCTTCGGATCGAACGTGTCCAAATGCGACGGTCCGCCATTCATGAACAAGTGAATGACGCGTTTCGCCTTCGCTGGAAAATGCGCTGGCCGTGGATTGAGCGGATTGCGATAGCTCTCGGCGCCCAACGCCGCCGATGTTCGTTCATCGTCCCGTGCGACCGCCGCCAATCCAAGCATCGCGAAGCCCATGCCCGAGCGCCGCAGCAACTCGCGGCGCGTCCAACCCGATGCCGTCAGCACCGTGTCGCCAAGCCGCGCGGGAGAGTCCCCGCCGCACGGACGCTGATCTGTTTGGTCGTCGCTCATGGTAACGGTCCTCAATTCCGAATCCCGCGAATTCCGATCCGCGAGCGTTCCACGCAACACCGCGAGCGTGCCCGCCCACGCCCACGTTTCCGCCCACGTTCCACGCTCCCGCCCACGCTCCTGCCCGCGTCCTTGCCTAGTCAATAAACGCCACTTCGTTCGTCAGGAGCAGCAACTGCGCGTACTGAGTCCAGGCCGACAACTTCACGTCGGCGGCCGGCCCACCAGCCGAGGCCAGGAACGCCAACCCCAATTGCCGCTCGTTGTCGCTCGGGAGCCGCGCGAACAGTTGTCGATACAACGCGTCCACAGCGGCGCGCTCGCCACCAGGCGTGGCAGTCGCCAACTGTTCCAGCGCCTTGGCGCGGTCGATGACGAACGGCGAGTTCATGAGAAACAGCGCTTGCTGCGGCACGGTCGTGCGCGGCCGACGTTCGCTGCTTTGATCCGGGCTGGCGAAATCGAACACGCGTAGCAGATTCGGCAGGTCTTGCCGGTCGATGAAACCGTAGACCGAGCGGCGGTTCGAGAATGGCGGTCGAGTGATTTCCACAGGCCGTCCATACAAACTCGCGTCAAGTTGGCCGGAGAGCGCGAGCAGCGAATCCCGGAGCGGCTCGAATTCCAACCGACGGCGATTCATACGCCAGTAAAGTCGATTCTCCGGATCGACCGACCGAGCATCCGGTCGATCCACGCTGGCTTGGCGATACACGGTCGACAGGACGATTTCGCGATGGATCGCCTTCTGCGACCAGTCGCGTTCGAACAGTGTGGCTGCAAGGTAATCGAGCGCGGCATGTTGCGGCGGAACTTCGGCCCGAACCCCAAAGTCGCTCGGCGTGGCCACCAGCGGCTCGCCAAAGTGATTCATCCAGAGTCGATTGACAAGCACGCGGCGCGCCAGCGGATTCGTCGGCGCGACAATCGACTGCGCCAACTCCAAACGACCGCTGCCACGACGGAACGGCTGCCGCTCCGAACTCGCGGCGACAAGCAGGAATTGTCGGGGCACTTCTTTCCCGGGTCGCGCCGGATTGCCCCGCACGAACACTCGCGGATTGTGCGGCTGCGCGTTGTCGGCGACGATCATCGCCCGGGGCGGCGCGGCGGGGGATGTGGCCTGGAACGCGTCGATCTTCTTCCGCAATTCGCGTTCCTGGTTGCCCTCGGCACGATTCAAAACGCCTTTCAAGTCGGACCCCGAAAGGTCGACAGGCCCGTTCTTGACAATCAGCGGCTGCGCGAGCTGCCGCAGGTCGGCTGGCAGTTTGTTCTCCGCTTCGCCGTTCGCGCCCGCCGCCGTCCACGCCTGCAACGCCTCTTGGAAGAGTTCGCCATAGAGGCGCGCGATCTCGGCACGGGTCAGCGGCGGGCGAGCGGCCAGCGCCGCCTTCAGCCGCGGATTAATCTGGCCATCCTCCACGCCTTCCGGGCGCGCAAGCAATTTGTCGATGACCGGCCGGGACAGCGCGGCGAAATCCATGCCGCCCGCCTTCTCATCCACAGCCGTCAGCTCGAACCACGCGCCGAACACCGGGTCCGCCGAACGCGATTTGGCCTTCAAATAATCCCGCCAGCGCTCCACAAGCTTTGGCCGAAGATCGTCGGGCTTGCCGACGAGAAACGACAGCTTTTCCAAGACGACATTGGGGCGATCGGCGAGTTGCCGGGCGAGATAGTCGGTCGCGTTTCGCCGCGCCAACTCGGTGTGTTCGCGCCGTTTCGCTGTCTGGAACGCTTCCAATTCGCCAGTCAGTTTCGCGAGCTCGGCGGCATACGACTGGTAGGCGGCGTTTTGGCTGGGCGGTCCGATCATCGGCAGCTCGCCCGGTTCATGGCAGCTCGCGAATACTCCATACAAACTGTAGTAGTCGTCGGTCGGGATGGCGTCGAACTTGTGGTCATGGCAACGAGCGCAACTGACCGTCAGTCCCAGCAGCCCGCGGCTGACGACATCGATTTTGTCGTCGATGTCGTCGTGCGCGTTGTTGAACTTGCGGCCGGTGGTGAGGAACCCGAGGGCCGCGAGCGATTCGGTAGGAGTGTCTGGCCCGAGCTGATCGGCCGCCAACTGCTCGAGCACGAAGCGGTCGTATGGCACGTCCTCATTGAGCGCGCGAATGACGTAGTCGCGGTAGGTGTAAGCGTAGGGATAGCGGCGTTCTTGCGCGAACGCGTAGCCTTTGGTATCGGCATACCGCGCGACATCCAACCAATGGCGGCCCCACCGTTCGCCATACCGAGGCGACGCCAACAGTCGATCAACCAGCCGCCCCGTCGCGTCCGGGGACTCGTCCGCGACAAACGCGTCAACCGTGTCGGCGTCCAGCGGTACGCCAAGCAGATCGAGCGCGAGTCGGCGAGCCAACGTCCGTCGATCCGCGAACGCGGAAAATTCGAGCCCCGCCGCCTGCAGCGGCAGAGCGATCAACGCATCGAGCGGCGTCGACAGCCGTGGGTGTACTCGATTCAGATCAGCGACAGGGGACGGGATGGGCGGTCGCGCGATCGGCTGATACGCCCAATGCGATCGGCGATCCACGGCAGCACGCTCGGCGGCGGCCAGCCGTGCGGGCGGAGCCGCCGTTGCCGGCCAAGGCACGCCCATGGCAATCCAACTTTCAAGCGCCTCGATCTCGGCGGCGGGAAGCTTTTGATCGGGCGGCATTTTTAGCGAGCCGTCATACCGCACGGCCGACAACAACAGGCTGTCTTGCGGTCGACCAGGCACAGCGATCGGCTGCCCCGCTACGCCTTTGCCCTGAACGCCGGCCGACGTGTCCAATCGCAGGTCGCTCTCCTGCTTCTCCGCCCCATGGCACTTCCAACAACGGGCCGCCAGCAGCGGTCGTATCCGCTCCTCGAAGAATTTTTCCTGAGCGGCCCGTTCGGCTGGCGAGGCCGCGGTAGCCAGCGTGGACGCCGCGACCGTCGTTCGGGCCGAATTCTCGTCCGCCCGCATTCCGATAGCAAAGCTGTGTGCCAGAATCGTGGTTACGCCACAGGTCGCCGCGACCCAGGCGATGATGGCAGTTCGAATCGACATGTCTGGGTTCACCGGCAATTAGAGTTTCTCGGGCGGCGAGTTAGCGAGCGGGGCGAGGTGTCCTGCCAGGAGGACTGCGGCGTCTTCCCACGACGCGTCTAATGCCGTTTTAGCCCGGTCCGGGTTGGTGGACAACCGCTTTTCGGGCCACCGCTGGTTTGCTGTCGTTGCGCCGGGGGACGCGCGGCGGGGCTCGGCATGCAGTTGCTCACGCGCACGCCTTGCCACAGACTCGGAGAGCTAAAGATGCGCTCGGTGAACGAGGATGATATGGTTTCGATTTTGGAACATTGCAATGAGTTACGGGATCCAAGGAGCAAGGTCAACCGACGACATCTGTTAGGTGATCCGATGGTCATTTGTGTTCTGTCGGTCGTGGCGGGCATCGATGGCCCCACGGCGATTAGCGTTCGGGATGCGAAGCATGGAGATAAGCTCATAGAGCACCTAGAACCTTCTGGTCCTGCCGGGGTTCGTGCGTGCCGCCTTCGGAGGAATCGTAGGGTGCGGCTATCGCCGCGCCGGCTTGCGGTGTGGCTTGGAAGTTGGGCGAGGCACGAATCTTCGGCAGTCCCCACATGAATGCCGGATGGACCAAAAAGTTCAGACTAGGTCGCGTCGACGGGAAGGTGGTGCAGTAAATGGCCATCGCGAGTACTGCGATAATAGGCATAGCCTTGGGAGTATACTTGGTCCTGCGGGAGATGCAGATAGATGTCCAACGCGC
>CAIXSC010000859.1 GCA_903921945.1 uncultured Planctomycetaceae bacterium | reverse complement strand
TTTGTGGACGCGGTCTCCAAGAACACCATTCCCATTTCCTCGGTCGTCTGTTCGCCCCACCGCACCTCCTGCGGCGGCTGATGCGGGTTGGACGGATTGTCGGCTGAATTGTCCCACGTCAGTTCCATCCGCAGTCGAGTGCCTTTCGGGAGCCGGACAGGCTCGACGAAGCGGTAGGTCTCTTGCCAGTTGAAATCCCAGCGGTCGATCTTCACCATTTTTCGCGTCGTGCCGTCCGGTAGAAACGCCTCCAACGACACCTCGCGCCCCAGTAGATGCATGTGCGGCGTAACGGCAAGCGCATCGATTTCGATCGGGAGCGTCATTTCCGCTTCGCGTCGATGACGCGGTTCGTTGGCTGGAATGCGCAGGCCGGAGAGCGGTCCGCCCGGCAGCATCACCGGCATCATCCTCACGGCCCGCTCGGGCGGCGTCTTGGCGAAATAGAGGCCGATCCGAGTGCGATCGGGTTCGGGTTTGCCGGAACGGTGGTAATGCACTTGCATCACCAGATCGGCCCCGGCGGGTAACACCCGAACGGTTCCCTCGGGCAGCGGCGATGGCACGTTTCCCGGAGCCCAGCCACCCATGGTGCCACTCGGCATGAATCCCGGCCATCCGCCTTCGGTGAGATAGCCGGCGGTCGGTTCCGCCTGATCCAGCTTCCGCGCCGCCTTGCGAGTATCGATGAACGTGAGCACATGATGGACGACTCGCGAGTTGCCCGGTTGAATCTCGAACACCCGCACAAACCGATCCTCGGCGAAGTTCGTCGGAAACACGAAGCAACGATACTCATCCGGGCCGTCAGCCCCCAGCACGTAGGTTGACTCGGGTTCGAGAATCAGATCGGGCGGTCCCAGCCGCCAGTCCGGACGCGGCGGCAAGTGGACCTCCATAGCTGCGGGCGCGGCGTTGCTGCCGGCCGAGTTAGCGGTAGCCGTGCTGTTGGCAGCTGTTTTGCCGGCAGCCGTCTTACTGGCCGCCGAGTTAGCGGCCGCCGAGTTACTGGCCGCCGAGTTACCGGCCGCCGAGTTACCGGCCGCCGAGTTACTGGCCGCCGAGTTACTGGCCGCCGAGTTAGCGGCCGCGGTGTTCCTGGCGGCCGTGTTTTGGGTGGCGGCCTCTTTCGAGTTTAAGTCCGGGCCAACCTTCGCGATCGCGGGCGGGGTTTCTGGATTGGTGGCGGACACGGCGGGACTGCGGGTAGGGGCCGGATTGCGTACCGGTGCGGAGCTGCGGTTCGGTTCGGGGCGTTTGGCGGCTGCCATTCCCCACTGTCGCAACTTCTCGATTTCGTCGGCGGGCATTTTTCGCGAGTTTTGGAATTCGCCCCAACCAGGAACGGGCTTCCAGGGTGGCATCGAGCCGTCTTGGGTGAACTTCACAACATCGTCCGCCCACGCCAAGGCGGTGGACTCGGAACGCAAATCCATCGGTCCGATTCCGCCGTCGCGATGGCACTCGCCGCACCGCGTCCGCAGGATGGACAGCGCCTCGCGGTGCAAGTTGCTCCAGGCACGCTCATCGAAGTTCACCGAACCGGTGGTGGTGTTCGAGCGGGAAGCGCTGGCGGGGTTTTCCGGGTTCGATCCGCGGCGGAGCGGGCACCCGAGCGGCTCGGTGTGGGCGACCGTGGGTGGCTTGCCGGCGGCGACGCTGGCCATGGCCTCGCTCAACTCGCGGTTCTTCGGAGTCGCGGCGGCGCCGCCACGGCGGGTGAATCGATCGTCGACGCGACCGAAGTAGCGTCGTTGACCCTGCGCGTCGAAGAAAACGGCGGTCGGACAGGTCTCTATCTTCAACAGGTTGGCGAACGCTTGATCGGGATCAAGGAACACGGGAAAGGCGATCGAGAACTCGCGGATATGCTCGGCAACCTCGGCGGCTGTCCGTCCCTCGTTCGCTTCCACACCGAGGATGGCGATACCCGAGTCTTGGCGTTGGCCATGCAGGTCGTTCAATGACGGCACGTAGGCGCGGCTGATCGGGCATTCGGTCGACAAGAACACAACAACCACGCCACGCGGACCGCGAAGCGAATCGAGTGCCTGCGGTTTGCCGTTCGAGTCGACCAGTGATTTCGCCTTGGGCCAAAAAACGGGCTCGGCTGCCGGTTGCTCGCTGTTCGCGGCGTCGGCATGCTCCACGGTCGCACCCGGTCTTTGCTGTGGAGGTGTAGCCGAGCGAGTTCCGCGCGGCGTGATGAGCAGCAGAGTGCTGAGTACGCACCCCGCGATCCCCAGGAATCGGCCGCAAATCCGGATTTGCCTCAAATCATGAATCATCGTCGGGTCTCCGTTAGGGAAGCCAAGGCACGGGGAACTCGCGACGTTCCCCAAGGTGGTGAGAGGCATGGCTAAACACGCGATCGTCTTTGGCGGTCGCGGGTCGGGAAGATTGCAAAGAGAACGAGACTTGTTTCGGACCCATGGGAATTCTCGTGTCGGGAAAACGCAACACGACTTCCCGCACCGCGATATCCTCCGCTTCGTGCGCCAAACGGTATGGATCGGCAGCGAGCAGAATCTCCATGGCCTCCGGTTCGCCCCATGACGTATGTTCGCCGCGGCGAATGGCGATGAGTCGAACGCTGCCATTGGCGTCTCGGACCGGTTGACCCCTCCCTTCCGGAAGATAGGCGACGTCGTACCGCGATTGGATTCTGGCCAACAATGCGGCCAACGATAGGTACTCGAGATCGCGGGCCGCCTCCAAAGACTGCGCCGGCAGTGGGATGTTACTGTGTTGATGACCCAACGCGGAGGTTATAGCGTTGTCGTGCCCAAGCCTTTCTATCGTGGGCTGTCGAGTGGCCGCCTCCGATGCCGTGGAGGGAGTTTCCGCGAGGACAAGGACGGGACCTACTGGCGGCATGAGCCAGCGTTGACGGCCGTCGGAGCCAGCGCGAATTTGGCCGATCGGGGATGGCCAGTCAACGAAGAAACGCCGACGGTCGGCGACGGCCAAATGGCCGCGCTTGGGCTCAGCGAGGTTGGGATGTTCCACCACGACGGCATACTCGCGATACAGTCGTGCCGAGAACGACCGGATGGCCGCATCCAGCAGTTCAGAGGCGGTGGCCTGTTTGCTTGTGCGCGGAACCGCAAGAACCGCTATGATCGCCAACCCGGCAAGGACGATCGCCAACCCGGCTCCCCAGCGTCGGTACCGGGACGCAACGCCTCCATGGGATACGGACAGCACTGCCGGTTCCCGCGAAAGCGGCGGCTCGTCATGCTCGCGCGACAACCGGGGCTCGGGCGCCGCACCAGGTTGGCAAACTTGCAACGCATGGCTCGTTCGCTCCAACTGGCGCGCGACACGCGCGGCGCCGCTCCCGAGTGCGTGCTCTAGAAGCGCATCGACCCAAAGCTGATCGGCGAGCGCGCGTCGCGCTTCCAGGGAAGGCAGCGCGGCGGCGAGATCCATCGGATCCTCGGTAACCTCGGAAGGTTCAAGGATGCGACCGGCGGCCGATTCCGCGGCATTCAAATCCGCATGGGTGCGTTGAGCGTTCACGATCCGTTCTCCGAAAAAGCTTTCCTTGAGTCGCGTTTACTCCACCTTCGGCGCTGCCATCATCCGCGTGAGACAGTCGGCCAGCATGGTTCGGGCTCGTTGAACGCGTTTCTTCATCGCCTCGACATTGATCGACAATCGGGTGGCCATCGCGGCTCCATTCAGTTCCTCCATATACCGCAGACGCAAAGTCTCTCGAGCGTCTTCGGGAAGCCGGCCAAAGCACTCGCGCAGCGAATCAAGACGTTCGTCCAGCGTATCGCTGACTCGATGTTCGAACTTTGTGGCGGATGAAGCCAACTGGTCGAGGAATTCCTGTTCTAGCGGAGAGGGGGCGCGCCGCCGCGATCGGCGCCATGCCATCACATGATGGGCGGCAATACCGCGGAGCCATGGTCCAAACGGCCGGCTTCGATCGAATCGGTGGAGCGACTGCCACGCAGTGATCATGGTCCGCTGAAACAACTCATCCTCCTCGGCAGCGTCATGAACGGTCGCTCGCAGGAAGAGCGACAACATGGCCGCATGCTCGCGGCAGAGGATCTCGAAGACGTCGCGCGCGGCGAACGCGGTGGGACCTTCGCCCGTTGCGTGGTTGCCG
>CAIXSC010000858.1 GCA_903921945.1 uncultured Planctomycetaceae bacterium | reverse complement strand
TGGCGTTTGAGGGACTGAAGAACGAGGAAGTCAGCGATCCGGTGTCGAGTAACCCTGACCAATTTGGCATGTGGCGACAGCGTTGGAAGGCGGCTTTTACTCAATTGGTGGCGGTGGAATACACGGGGCCACGCGACGGATTGCGGAAGGCGATCCTCGTGGTTTTGGCGGATGAACACCGGAGAGGCCGTCCGGCCCGCATCAAAGCGGAGCAACCGGCCCAGCTCACGCCCAGCTCGCTGCGTTAGGGTGCGAACGCCCCAATCCGAACGAATGTCCCGAATCGCAACGCTCTTCCGACGATTTGTCGCGCGAGGCCGTGAAACGCGGGATTGTCGATTCGACACGGTTTACCTGACAAAAACGCCCACTGGCGATTGATCTTGGATAATCTCAACACGCATGGCAGCGTGTCCCGCGTGCGATAATTCGCCGCCGCTTTTGGCCTGGATGACGACCTGGGCAAGACGAGCGTGCGTGGGGTGCTCAAAAACCGGTTCAAGCATATGAAATTCCTCAGCGATCCAACGCACCGCATCCGGTTCATCTAACTTCCCCGCCACACGTCATGGATCAACCAGATAGAAACCTGGTTTGGCCTGCTACGACGCAAAGTGGCTCGGCTGAGTAACTTCGCGTCGCTCGCACACCTTTGCGATAGGATCACTCAATCCATCACATACAACAACTGCTTCTTTGCACATTCCTATAAGTGGACAAATACAGGACAGATACCGTGCAAAATTGCGGTCGAGGAAGCAAACAGGCGTGGTCGGGGCGGAATTGGCTCCGTCGGCATTGACGTGCCGTCCGCGAGTGCGCGGCACTGGCAGTCCTTTCGTGGACTCGCTGTGCTACGCGGCATCGCGCAGTTCCGCCCACAGCCGGT
Source organism: uncultured Planctomycetaceae bacterium (assembly GCA_903921945.1). Classification (GTDB taxonomy): domain Bacteria; phylum Planctomycetota; class Planctomycetia; order Pirellulales; family Pirellulaceae; genus CAIXSC01. The sequence continues at coordinate 3,446 of CAIXSC010000858.1, read as the reverse complement.
GGATGAAGGCGCGATTGTCGCACTGTAGATACCGCATCGGGCCGCCCATTCGCGAAAAACTTTTGCAGAATCGCAAATAGTAGGCCGGATGGCTCTTCGGCGGTTCGCCTTGCGACCAGTCCCAGCCGCCGCCGTCCTGCAAGTCGACCACGTAAATCGAATGTCCGTGAACCGTCGGCCGGTTTGCCTGAAGCCGCAAATTGTTCACGCAACTCAAACTTTTCTCGAACACTTGCGGTCCCATGATCGCCGACCCCACGGACAAAACCACACCGCCATCCAGCCGCTCAACGGCTCCTCCAAACAAGCGAAAGTCCGCTTCAGCTCCGCGGCCGATCGCCGCACCACTGAACACCGGATGATTGGAGATGATGTCGTAGCCGATCCCAGGATGCACCGTGACAGGTACTCCATGGCGGTAGGCTTGGGCGAGGATCGACGCCTCTTTCCAGCGGTGATGGATTACCACTCGACCCGCCGGCCATCGCTGCGACAGCATCGCGTGCAGCAAGTCGACGCGTGCTCCGGTAAGCGGATCGTCGGGTGACGCGGCAATCAACGCTCTGAGTGTCGCCGGCGTCGGCAGTTCGGCGCCGTCCTCGACGATGTAACGGCCAAGCGCTCGGCCGTAGCCAAGGCCATCCAGCGCGCCAGCCATCACGGCGCGGTGGATATTTGTCGCCGTCTCGTCCCAGGTGCCAAACGTGCCCTGAGCCACATTCATCTCGACGCTTTCCGTCGAACCGCCGAACCAAGCGTACTCCCAATCATGAATCGTGCCGGCGCCGTTGGTCGCCACATGGGACAGCCAACCGGCCGCCATCATCCGTTCGAGAATCGCCGCCGCGCCGTTGCGAAGCAAATGAGCGCCGTAGATCAACATGATCGCGGCCCCCTGACGGCGGGCCGCTCGCATCCGCATGGCACATTCGGTAATCGACGCCGCGACCGCCGCTGAAACGGCCGGCGGCAGCGAATCCGGATCCACAACAATTTCCCCGACGCGCGTCAATGTCTCGCGTTGCTCCAGCGGCAGCACCTTCAGTTGACGCAGATCGAGCGGTTCGATTCGAAGCGGGGTATGACTCATGGATGGCGAATGGCTCGTTGAGCTGTGGATCGTGGGGCTGTGGATCGTTGGGCTGTAGCTCGTAGGACCTTATCTCGTCGGGATCGGGTAGCTCGCGGGGTTCGAGTAGCTCGTGGAGATCGCGGCGATCGCGCCACCCTCGCAAGGTGGCAGCGGCGGCAACATGCCTCAAAACAGTTCCCGCTGACGCAGGCCCGGTTCCGGGCGCTCGCCAAGCAGTGCTGGCAAGGGCGGGATCGCCGGCGAAACGCGTCGCAGTTCTTCGTGGAATCGCCGCGCCATCGCCGGCGCGAAAGCATCATCCGGCGCATGGGTGAAAAAAAAGGGACGCAGCCCCGTCGAAATCCATCCGGCGACAATCGGGGCCCACTCGGCGAGCCACGGGACGGTCGTATCAACGTTGTCGCGGCCGACGAACCGGACCAGCGGGCGTTTCCCGGTGACAGTCTTTCGCCAGGGAACGCGCGGCTTGCGGCGCTGCGATTCGGCTTCGCAATCGTCCGTGGGCGGCGCGCTATACAGCGCCCGACTGTCGAACAGCACACGATCGATGGACCTCGCTGCCAGCAGGTCGTCGAAGGCACGCTCGTCGCCGCCGCCGGCGAAAAACGCCGGATGTCGAACTTCAACCGCGTAGGGAAAACCGCCTGGCAACTGGTCGAGGAACCGTTCCAGACGCGGCAATCCGTCGGGGCCAAAATGGGCGGGAAGCTGCAAGAAGGACGGACCCAAGCGGTCGGCCGCGCCGAGCACTTCCAGCACCGCCAGAAACGCGGACAACTCGGCGTCACAAGCGGTCAGCGACTTGTCATGGCTGATCACTCGCGGAAATTTCAACGCGAACTGAAAACCGGACGCGGCTTCCGCCGCCCACCGCCGCGCAACGTCCACCGTCGGAATCGCGTAGAACGAACTGTTGCCTTCGACGGTGGGGAAGTTCTGCGAGTACTGGCGCAGCCAGTCGCTACGGCGGGCATCCGCGCGAAACACCGAACCGGTCCAAGCGGGACAGGCCCACACCGGGCAACCGAGAAAGTACAGCAAGTCGACCATGCGGCCGCATCCTACTATTGACGCGCGAGGCTCGCTATACTACGTCCCGCGACTTGCCCAAACTTCCTGGAGCTCCGCGTCATGCGTGTATTCGCTGTCGGCAAAGACTTGCCTCCCTTTGTCATGCCCGACCGATTCCGCACCGACGTCGCCTATTTCATGACCCCAGCCGGCTCGGCCGGCGTACCGACTCTGGGACCTGGCGAATATTGGATCCGCCGGGAAGATGCCCGCCAGTGGCTGGACGAGCTCGTCGTTCGTGTCGTTTCACCGCTCGACGCCGAGGCCCAGGCTGAACTGGAGTTGACGGATGAGCAGGAGGGTTGGCTTGAATGGCTTGTGAAACACGACATCCAGCATGTGAAGCTCGGCTAAGGGCTTCTTCGCGACCGTCGGGGCTGAAATGGCTGGGGTGGGCGGCATTATTGTGCTGCGGTTTGATCGCCGTGGCCTGCCGTCCCGGCGGATCTTCGTCCCCGGCAGCGAACGAGCCGCTGCGTTGGGGCGCGGATGCGGAGGGCGGCGCCCCTTACTTGTTTACCGACCCCGATAATCCCGATCGCTTCATCGGCTTCGAAGTCGATTTGAAAGACGAACTGGCCAAGCGGCTCGGACGGCCGATCGAGTTCCTTCCGTCCAACTTCTCTTCCTTGGCCGAAGGCTTGGAACGCGGCGATTTCGAGTTCGCGATGAACGGCCTGGAAGACACGCCGGACCGCCGCCGCGATCTCCTTCTTAGCCGCCCTTATTATGTCTATCGCTTGCAATTGGCGGTCCGCAAAGACGAACAGCGGATCGCGAGCATCGACGATTGCACCAAGCCAGGGATGCTCATCGGGACGCTGGGCAACACGGCCGCGTCGCGTTTGCTAGAAGCTCGCGGCATCACGCCCCAGTCTTATGATGGCCAACGCGAACCTTATCTGGATCTTGAGGCCGGGCGATTGGACGCCGTCCTGATGGACGTGCCGATCGCTGTCGAGCAGCTCAAAACATTGCCCTCGCTGCGACCAGCCGGCCAACCGTTCGCGATGGGTTTCTACGTCATCGCCTTTTCCCGCAGCCAAGAGGCGCTCGCCAGGCAATTCGATGCCGCGCTACAGGGAATGGCGGGCGACGGCACCTTGGAACGAGTCTACAAGAAATGGGGACTGTGGAACGCGGACCAGTTCCGCCTCGCCGATGCGGAACCGACCCTCGATGCCGACCCCGGAACGCCCGCACCCGGAAAATCGGTCGCCGATGGAACGCCGCAAGCCTCCGGCACGGTAACGTCCGCCATCAGTTCGGGAGCGGCCGCAAG
>CAIXSC010000857.1 GCA_903921945.1 uncultured Planctomycetaceae bacterium | reverse complement strand
GGCCCGATCGGCGACGCTGATCACTGATCGTTCCTCCAAACCGCATTCGCGACGCGGTGCCGAATTCCGCGTCCAGCGGCGACGGACAAGATGTCCGTCGTACAAAGTGGAGATTGGCCGCGATCGAGGCCCACTCGGCATCGCTAGTCGCTGATCGTTCCTCCAAACCGCATTCGCGACGCGGTGCCGAATTCCGCCTCCAGCGGCGACGGACAAGATGTCCGTCGTACAAAGTGGAGATTGGCCGCGATCGAGGCCCGCTCGGCGACGCTGATCGCTGATCGTTCCAGCAAACCGCATTCGCGACGCGGTAGGGTCGGCCCCGTTCGGCGCCAGCTATTGGCCGAGCCGCTGTTTCGCGCGTTCGGTGGCGGCGGCGATTTCGCGTTCGAACACCGGGAGCGGATTGAGTGGCGAGAGCGGGTCGGCGACCGCCTCCACGCGATTCGTCAGCGGGTCCCAGTGGATCGCGCCGTAGCGAGCAGGCCCGGGTTGGCCGCTCAGGATATGTCCCATCGCGTCCCCCTTGTTGTAGTGCCAAAACTCGTACGGGAAATGAATGAAGCCACGGGCTTCCATCATTCCCATGATTTCGAGCCGGTTGCTTAACGCCTCGGGCTCCACGAACGGCGAACGCATCGGAGTCCGCTCGCTCATTTCCAGATACGGATTTCCGCGCCACACCTCCGTGCCGTCGTCGCGGCGGAATACGGAGATGTCGATCGCCGACGCCGACATGTGGGTGCCGATTTTCGGAATGTTCGCGATCAGCACGATCGCTCGGCGGAAAACCAGTTCGGTTGGCGGCAAAACACCTCCGTTTTCCCAGATGCACTTGGCCAGAATGGCGTCGAAGAGTTCAGGTTTGCGCACCAGTTGGCCCTGCATCTCGAGCGTCCGAAAGCCGTCTTCGATTTTCAGGATCCAGCCTCGATCGTTCATGGCGCGGCCGACCGCCAGCACGTCATCGATCAGACCTTGGCGAATGTAAAAGATCCGGTCCAACGCGCCGGCGATCTTGGTGGTGGAGAACAGCATTTCAAGTCCGGCAGCGCTTGCCGCGTCGGGGATCGACACAAGCGGCTCGCCACATTCCCGCACGGGGAACGGCAGCACTTGCTGGACCAGTTCGTAGCCAGCCTGCATCTGCTCCGCCCAGTAAGCTCGCCGTGCCATGTCATTCGCCGTATCCATCGCCAACCTCGCTGTGTCGTTTGCCAAAACTATCGACTGTGTCCGTGTGCCATCGAAACGCGCCAACGGTTCCGGCTGGCTAATCCGCGCGGACGTGCTGTCCGAGCCACTCGCAGGCGGGCCGAGCCAATCCTTCGTGGCCTCCATCGAAGATGGTCACGCGGGCCGACCCCGCGTAGCGCCGCAGCAATACGGCTCGTCCCAGCACTTTGTCTTCGGCTTCGTCGCCGGGCTGCGGGTTGGCGAGTTTTCCCTCATTCCACAGGGTCTCGATGTCAGACTCGGGGATCAGTGCGGACTTCCGGGCGGCCGCGATGACGTTGAAGGCCCGCAGCGAATGGCGGATCGGCACCGAACCGGTCTTGCCGTCTTTCACGCCGGCCGCCAGTTCGATCGGTAGATTTCCCGATCGCGCCAAGTGGTAAAGCGGCGAGCGTTCACGGTACTGCGCGTCGACTTCGGGGGACTTGCCGGGAGCTCCCCCCAGTGAATCGCGGGTCATGATCGCGTATCGGTCCGGCTTGCCGTTTGTGACATGGAAGTCGTGCCAGTCGGCGAGATCCGCGATCCCGACCCAGGCCGAGACGGCGGCGAAACGCTCGGGAAAGTATGACGCCATGAGCATCGCCATGTGTCCACCACCCGACGTGCCCGCAAGATAGACGCGGCGCGGATCCACTTTGACTTGTTGACCGAGGGCGTCGATGGCGTCGATCACGTCCTGCCTGGCGAACCGCGAGCCGCACGCTTCCGGCTGTCGATTCACGCCGCGAAAATTCGGATGGAGGTAGGCCCAGCCCCGCTTCACGGCTTGCTGCTGCCACGCGGCGTTGTCCTGGCGATAGTCGCCGCTCCACGAGTGCAGGAAGACGAGCAGCGGTGTGGGCTCGGTCTTCGCGCGCTCGGGCGCCCAGAACAGCGACGGCTGCATGGTGCCGTCCAGCGAGCTTTTTACCGACATTTCGGTCAGCTTGGGCACATCGTACGCGGGGCCGTTGACCAGAATGTCGCGAACCCGCAGCGCGGCGCCGGCCGCGGCCGAATTGCCCTTGTCGGCGAGCCGCACTTCCAGGGTGTGCGGGCCTGACTCCAATTCGGTCTCCAGCATCAAGGCCCAAGGCAAGTGCAAACCTCGACTCCAGCGGGTGAATGAATCCCGCGTCTTCCACGGGCCGCCATCAACGCGGTATTCGAGTGTCGCCGCATCCGGACCGGCGGTCAGGAAGAGTCCAATGCCGCGGCCCTCGAAGCGCGCCGTGAAGGAGGCTCCGGGACGCTCGCCGACCAGCATCGGCACATCGACGAACCCGGCGCGAACGCCGGCTTTTCCTTCGGGACGCCAGCGCGGCACGATCGCGAAACCCTCGCGGCGCTCGACCCGGGTCACCGGCAGAAACTCGCCAGCGTCATAGCAAAACTTGTCGAGCGGTTCGGGAACCGTCCGTTCCATACGTTCCATTTCCGGAGCGGCCGGCGCGAGCGCCGTCACCGCCTTGGTCGCGGCCGGGACGGTCGTTGGCGGCGGCCAGGCCTGATCCATGAGTCGGCGGACTGCCAGGAAATAGAGGCGTTGGCCAAACGGTGATGGGTGGAGGTCGCGGAAGTCGCGGGCCCATTCAAACTGGCCGGCATCGATCCGCCGCTGCGTCTCCCGCGCGAGATTCACCGACGGAATCGCGTAATGAGCGGCAACCGCTTCGTGGTTGGCAATCACCTCGGGGACCCGGCCCGCTTGATAGTCGGCTGTGTGTCGCGGCTCCGCGAAATGCAGGATCACGATGTCCATCCACCGATTGGCGCGTAACGCGCGGCGAATGACACCTTCGATGCCGCGGCGTTGCTCAAGTGACGAGCGATCGTTATGCAAGTCGTTGACGGCCGCTTCGACAAACAGCAAATCCGGCAGTCCCTTTTCCATGACGTCGGATGCGAAGCGAAAGGCGTGTCCCGTGGAATCGATCGAGGAGATGCCCGCATGGATGAACGTGAATTGGGTCGCGGGAAACCGTCGCTGCAATTCCGCGTCGACCATCTGGGTCCAGCCCGGATTGTGCGTGATCGAGCCTCCCAGGTAAGCGACCACGCCGGCTTTCCCGGCGGCGAACTTCGCGCCGCTCCGCGATAGCCCGCCACGCATGACGATATCGTCCGCGAGTCCCGGCACGGCGGCGAACGTGTCCGGATCGGGCGACTTGCCGGATGGCTCGGCCGCGCCTGCTTGAACGCCACACGGGATGCCATTCGCCACGCCGCCATTCCGTGGGGCGAGCGGACCGATTGCCACCACTGAGAAGCTGGCGATCGCTGCCAAAACAAGCTGCCACCCGATTCTGGAAACGGGCCGCGCGCTTGCGGCCCGTTTTGGGGATTGGGAATGGCATGGGCGGAAACGGAACGGCGTCGGCGGAAACATGGGCGGGAACCTTGGGGTGGCTTCAGCGACGGATGGAGCGGACGCATCATGCCGCAGAGGGCGGGCGCTTGGCAACGCCACCCTCGCGGAGGATTTTTGTAACCACCGAGCCGCCGACGTCGGTGAGGCGAAAGTCTCGACCTTGGTGTCGGTAGGTAAGTCGTGTGTGGTCCAGGCCCAGACAGTGGAGGATCGTGGCTTGCAGATCATGGACATGAACACGGTCCTCGATCGCGTGGTATCCCAAATCGTCGGTTCTGCCGAGCACATAGCCGCCTCGGATTCCGCCACCGGCCAACAGCATCGTGAATCCGAACGGATGGTGGTCGCGGCCCTCCTTGCCGGGCGTGGTTCCCCGGCGGATCTCGTGCATCGGCGTGCGGCCGAATTCGCCGCCCCAGATGACAAGCGTTTCATCGAGCAGTCCGCGGTCCTTGAGATCGCGGATGAGGCCGGCAGCCGGCAGGTCGGTCATGCCAGTGTTTTTGGCCAGATGGCCGTTGAGGTCCGCATGGTCGTCCCAAGTCGAATGGTACAACTGCACGAAACGCACGCCCCGCTCGACCATGCGGCGGGCTAGCAGGCAGTTCATGCCGAAGGCACGCGTTCGATCGTGGTCCAAGCCGTAACGTTGCCGTGTGGCCGCCGTTTCGTGGGAGAGGTCGACCAGTTCCGGGGCGGCCATTTGCATCCGGTAGGCCAACTCGTACGCTTCGATCCGCGCTTCGATTTCGGCATCGCCCGTCGCGGCCAGCCGTTCCGCGTTCATCTGTCGCAGCGCATCGAGCCGCGCGCGTTGTTCAACGCGTCCCATTCCCCGTGGATTCGTCAAATGGAGAATCGGCTCGCCCTGTCCGCGAAACGTCACGCCGCGGTAGTTCGACGGTAGAAAACCGTTGCTCCAGAGCGCCGTGCCCGCGTCAATCCCTTCACCCGAATTCGAGAGCAGCACGGCGAACGACGGCAACTCGCGAGTTTCACTGCCGAGCCCGTACGTCACCCACGATCCGATGCACGGGTGGCCGAACAGAGGCGTTCCACACTGCAGCAGCAGTTGTCCCGGATCGTGATTGCTGGAAGTCGTATGCATCGAGCGAATCATGCAAAGGTCGTCGGCGCATGCACCAAGAGCTGGCAGGAAGTCGGAAAACTCCATGCCGCTCGCGCCATGCCGCGTGAACTTCCGCGGGCTGCCGAAGCAACGGGCATTGCCTTTGATGACCGGGTCGGCGAGCGACTTCAAGAACGAGCCCGGCACCGACTCGCCGTGCAACCGATTGAGCTCGGGTTTTGGATCGAACAGATCCAAATGGCTCGGCCCGCCGGACATGAACAGAAAGATCACCCGTTTCGCGGTCGGCGCGAAATGCGGCGGTCGCGGGGCGAGCGGATCGAGAACGGCTGGTTGCGGACGTTCGCCGCTCCGCGCTGATTCATCCTTCAGCAGATCCGACAACGCGGCCGCTCCGAGCCCGCACGCCGACCGCGTTAACAGCTCGCGCCGCGACCAAAACGGGCGTGGATTCATCGACATCATTCCCGGGTCACGAATTCGTGGAGATTCAAAACCACACCGCACACGCCCGTCCAGGCAGCCAACTCGGCCGCGCGCTGCGCCTCCAAGTCACCCAACCCGGAAACCTTGGACTCCGCAATGCGGCGGTCCCACAAGGTCCGCCAGAAGCCAGCCAGGATTCGGGCTTCGGCGGCGGTCGGCGGACGAGCGACGGCGGATCGCATGAGGAATTCGATCCGTTGCGACTCGGACGCCGGGCCGCGCGCCAAAAGCCGTTCGGCGAGCGCCCGTGCCGCTTCATCGAACACTGGGTCATTGAGTAACGCGAGCGCTTGCAGCGGCGAGTTGGTGCGTTCGCGCCGAACACAGACAGCGTTGGTGGGAGGCGCGTCGAACGTCACGTTGTGAGCGTACGGCGAGAGGCGTTGCATCCAGGTGTAAAGTCCCCGGCGATAGCGGTCGGCCCCCGCGCTCGGTTTCCAATCGTTGGAAAAACCCTCTTTCGCGACACTGGCCGGCTGGGGTGGAAACACGCTTGGCCCGCCGATGTGGCGGACCAGCAAACCGCTCGCGACCAACGCCGCGTCGCGCACCTGGTCGCTCGATAACCGCAAAGGCATCTGCCGCGCAAGCCACGCGTTGCGTGGATCGCGAGTCGCGACGGTCGGGTCGACGATGCGGGACGATTGGCGGTAGGTCGCCGAGCTGACGATGGCGCGATGCAGCCATTTGACGCTCCAGCCGTGACGCGGCCATTCCGCCGCCAGCCAATCGAGCAACTCGGGGTGGCTCGGCGGATGGCCCTGCAAACCGAAGTCTTCCGGCGTGTCGACCAGCCCGCGTCCAAAGAATTCCTGCCATGCCCGATTCACCACAACCCGCGCTGTCAGCGGCTGATCGGGCGCCACGAGCCACTGGGCGAACGCGAGTCGGGCCGAGCCATCCGCGGGGAGCGGTCGCGGCACGAGCCAATGGGGAACCGCTGGAACAACCGGTTCGCCGGGCACGCGAAAGTCGCCGCGAAGATGGACGTGCGAGCGACGCGGATGCCGCGCGGCGCGCATCGTCGGGGCTCTGGTTGGCCATGGCACCTTGCCGCGCAGCTTCGTCAATTCTTGCCGCAGAGCGTCGAGCTTCAGGTCGCGGAATCTCCCGGGATCAATCAGGCTGCCATGCGCGAGGAAGTAGTCTTGAAGACGATCGCGCTCGTCGTCGGTGCGTTCCGGCCAAGGCGTGCGCACGATCTCGCAGCCTTCCAGTTGCCCTTCGCCTAGCCGCCCGCCCCAAATGAGTCCCAGCACCTCCCATTGGCGATCCCATTTTGGATCCTCGCTCGGCGCCGCCACCGCTTCCAACAACCGGCGTTCCCACCGAACCTGCAATGCCTCGAGCTCCGTTTTAAGCGGCGCTACCAAGGCGTCGCGCTGCCGGCGATAGTCAGCGTAAGCAACCGCGAAAGGCTCGGCTTCGCCAGGAAGCGGCACATCCAGATTGATCTCATCCGCAGCGTCGAACACGGCGTAGAAACCAAAAAACTCGCGTTGCGTCAGCGGATCGTATTTATGGTCATGGCAGCGTGCGCAGCCGACCGTCAGCCCCAGCCAGCCGGCCCCGACCATCGCCGCGCGATCCACAACCTGCTCGACTCGATACTCTTCCAGATCCGCGCCCCCTTCGCGATTGCTCAGCGTGTTGCGGAGAAATCCGGCCGCCAGTCGCTGCTCAGGAGTCGCGGACGGCAAGAGATCGCCAGCCAACTGTTCCACGGTGAACTGGTCAAACGGCAGGTCCGCATTGAGGCTGCCAAGCAGCGACTGGCGATAACGCCACGCCACGGGACGCTCTTGGTCCGTGAGGTACCCATCCGTGTCCGCGAAATGGCTCACATCGAGCCATGGCCGCGCCCAGCGTTCCCCATAGGCGGGCAAGGCAAGTAGCCGATCAACGGCGCGGTCGTAAGCATCGGGCCCAACGTCCCAGGAATTGGCAATCCACCGATTCGTGTCGATGCGGAGTGCGTCTTGGCGGAGTGCGTCCGCCTGCGTCGCTAGGTCCTCGAGTGCGGGTGGCAGACCGATCAAGTCGAGGCTGACGCGGCGGAGCAACGTTGCGGGATCGGCAGGAGGAGCTGGGGAGATGCCGAGCCTCTCCAGTGGAGCGAGCACGAAGAGATCGATCGGACTTCGCGCGTTCGCTGTGGATCGAACTTCGGGTATTGGCGGCTTGCGAATCGGCTGGAACGCCCAGTGAGTGGCGGCAGCCGCTCGCGGAGACTTCAGCGACATCTCGGCGGGCCACGCGGCCCCGCCATGAATCCAGTTTCGAAGGACGTCGACCTCCCGCGCCGTCAATCGCGGACCTTCGGGCGGCATCCGTTCACTGGCGTCGACATCAGACATGACACGGCGGAGCAGGGGACTGCGGTCCGCTTCTCCGGGAACAATCGCGGGCCCGCTGTCGCCGCCCGCTACGAGTCGTTCGCGCGTGTCGAGTCGAAAGCCGCCGTTTTCCTGTCGGTGGGCGGCATTTCGGTGGGCGGCATCTCCGCCGTGGCAGGCAAGGCAGCGACGCGTCAGTAGCGGCGCGACTTCGCGCGAGAACAGTTCGGCGCCAGGTGGCTCCGCCGCGACCGCCATCCGTCCGCCCGGGACACTCGCCAAGTTCGCGTTCAGGTGGACCAGCGAGGCAATCGCCAAAACGGCAATCCGGGCGGGATGGTTCATCGGAGTATGCCTCGACGAATTGTCTTGCCGCGCAATTGTGCGGAGGGAACGGCGGGGATAGTTTACCGCCCGCGAGCATCGCTTCGCGACAGTGGACGTGGAAGGCATGGGGCTGATGAAAACAAACTCGGAGCTGGTTATGACAACGAAGCTACGGTGGGAACCGCAAAGGTGGCAATTCATCGAATCGAATTGTGGGGAGGCCGCCTCGCCCGCGTCGGTCGGCTCAGCCGCATCGGTCGACTCGCACGGCTTGGCCGACTCGGTCGGCTTACTTGCGGTGACTTCGGCCACGCAGGCGGTTCCGGTGTTCCAGGCCGCTGCGAAGCGGAGGAGACGCTGGACACACGGTGCGATTGCGAGGATGGCGGCTGTCGCGACTTCGAACGCGACTTGCCGAGCGCTTGCCGGTGGATGCCATTTGGCTGGGACGCGGGCCGTTGCCACCCGCTTTTCCACGTGCCTCTCGATTTGTCTTTCGATCTGCCTCGCGATCGCGGTCGGTGTGTCATCTGCCGAGGATTGGAGCCGGTTTCGGGGCCCGGACGGTTTGGGGATCGCGAAGTCGTCACGGCCGTTGGTCCGCTGGAGTTCGACCGAAGGACTGACTTGGAAGACGCCGTTGCCCGGAGCGGGCGCGTCTAGTCCTGTGGTGTTTGGCGATCGTGTCTACCTGACGGCCTACACCGGGTACTTTGTGCCCGGCGAGTCGGATGGCGAGATCGACAACTTGCAACGGCATCTGATGGCCATCCAGCTCGCCGATGGCAAGATCGTTTGGGACAAGTCGGTGAAGGCGAAGTTGCCGGAGGAGCCGCGGATCCGCGACCATGGTTTCGCGGCCAATTCGGTCGCCGTTGACGCCCAACGGATCTACGCGTTTTTCGGCAAGACGGGGGTGTTCGCGTTCGACCACCAAGGCAAGTCACTGTGGCAAGCCGACGTGGGGTCCAACACCCACGGCTGGGGAAGTTCGCCATCGCCCGTGTTGCACAAAGATTGGGTGTTCATCAACGCGAGCGTGGAGAGCGGTTCGCTGGTGGCGCTCGATCGCGCTACGGGCGCCGAGCGTTGGCGAGCGGATGGAATCCGCGAATCGTGGAGCACGCCCGTTGTGGTGATCGCTCCATCGGGTCGCGAGGAACTGGTGGTGCCGGTGCAGGGCCGAGTGATGGCGTTCGCCCCGGCGACCGGCGAATTGCTCTGGTCGTGCAAGACCGATATCGGCTGGTACATGGTGCCCAGCGTCGTGGCGGCGGATGGCATCGTGTACTGCTTGGGAGGGCGTTCGGGTATCGCGTCGTTGGCGGTTCGCGCGGGGGGCAATGGCGATGTCACCGAGAGCCACCGGCTGTGGACGAGCTTGAAAGGGTCGAACGTCTCGTCGCCCGTGTATTACCAGGGACATCTGTACTGGGCTCACGACTCCCGCGGCATCGCGTACTGCGCCAAGGCGGACACGGGAGAAGTTGTCTACGAGCAGCGGCTCGAACGAGCGGGCCAGTTTTACTCGTCGGCGCTGCTCGCCGACGGCCGCCTCTACTATCTGACCCGCGAGGGGAAGATGTTCGTGGTCGCGGCGAAGCCCGAGTTCGAATTGCTCGCGGTCAATGACTTGGCGGATCGAAGCACGTTTAACAGCAGTCCGGCCGTGTCGGGCGACCGTCTGCTGATCCGCTCGGACAAGTTCCTCTACAGCATCGGCAAGCGATAGCGGCCATGCCGGGCGCGGCGAATCGTCGATGGCGTCGGGTCATTCGCGATTCGCCGCCTTCTCGCTGGGCGGGGCCAAGCCGTTCTTCGCTTGCTCAGCCGGGTCAGCGAGCGACTCGATCCAGCGGCGCAGCAGGGCGACGTTGGCGGCGTCGACAACATTGGAGCCGACATGGGGCATGCGGCCTAGTTCGCGGGTGTTCATGCGATGGACCACCAGCGAACGGGCCGGTTCGCCGGGGACGATGACGCGAGGATCTCGAAGTCCGAACACGCCTTGTCCGGGACGGGTGTCGAGCATTCCGGTCTTGTCGACGGGCAGCAACGCCAAGGTCTGGAAGTCGGCGTTGCCGCCACCCCATTTCTGATGGCAGTGCGCGCAGTTGGCATGCAGATAGGCGCGGGCTCGCAGGTGGAGCGGTTGACTGGCGTCGGCGTAATCGACGATTCGCGGAAGTTCGCTAGGCGGTTTGGGAAGCCGCTTCGTGAACAGGCCGATGTGGTCCAGCGTGGCGAGCTGGTTGGCGACGGCGCCGCCGTAGTCGTGGTCGCGGTTCATCTGAATGGTGTTCACGCCGAGCGCGTACTTCGACGACATGGTGTGGCACAGTGTGCATTCCGCACGGCTGGGGAATCGCCAGACTTGTTCGCGTTTACCACCCGGGGCATTCGCGTCGCGAATGGTGAAGGCGCGATCAAGTCCGTCGGCGTCGAGCAGTTCGGCGTCGGTCTGGTCGTCGTTCCAGACGTAGGTGTATCCACGCCAAAACTGGTCGCCGTACTCTTCGGTGCCCGGCATCTTTTTGTGATGCATGATGCGCGTTTCCAGCCGGCGGCGGCTGGCCGGATTGCCCGCTTCCATTTCGAGCGAGAAGGTTTTCACGAGCACGGTGTCGTGGGGAAAGCGCCAACCGGCGTCGGCGTGGGGCGGCGGCTGCGGGTACGTGACGCCGTCGAACTCGATCTGTCCATCTCCCGGCACCGCGATAAAACGCTCCTTGTGGGCGCCGTCCGACCAAAGCTGGGCGTTGACAGAGTAGGAGATCAAGCCGGGCGCTGGTTGGTGGTTTTTCGTTGAGGCGAACAGTCCGGTCTCGCTGAGTTTTCGCGGGAAGGGGCGGGCTGGCGCCGCTTCCGGAGGCGCGGGTTCCAGTTCGTGGATGCCGCCACCGGGAAAGTCCAGGAAATAGACTTCGCCCTTTGCGTCCTGGCCGAACGACACGATGCGAAACTGGGTATCGGACAGCTCCCGGTGCCGCGAGACCCGCGTGCCGTCGTACCGCAACGACCAGATCTTGCCTGTGTCGTAGTCGGCATAAATGTAGTCATCCTTGAGATCGGGCAGCCGTGAACCATGGTAGACGTACCCGCCGGTGATCGAGCGGAAATCGTTGTGGGAATGCTCGACCAGTGGCGGCAAGATCGGCGTGGGTCCCAGTGGCCGTTCGGCGCGAAACGGGTGCGTTCCCTCTTTGACGCTCCAGCCGTAGTTGCCGCCCTTCTGAATCACGTAGACCATTTCCCACAGGTCCTGGCCGACTTCGCCCGCGTACAGGCGGCCGGTGTTCGCGTCGAAGGAGAAACGCCACACTTGTCGATGGCCGTATGACCAGATTTCTGGCCTAGCGCCCGCGCGGCCCACGAACGGGTTGTCGGCCGGGATCGCATAGGCGCGGCCATCCGTTTCGCGATCGACGTCCACTCGCAGCATCGAGCCGGGAAGGTCGCTCAGATCCTGACCCGTCAGCAAGCTGTCCGCGATACCGCTGCCGTCGCCGGTCGCGACGTACAGGAAACCGTCAGGACCAAACTGCAAGCAGCCACCCATGTGGCCGCCGGATTGCCACTCGAGCACAGTTCGTTCACTCGCGATCTTGGCGACCGGCGGATCGCTGCCCTTCGATTCGAAACGCGACATGCGGGTGCCAATGGGCGACGGCTCGCCGGGAACCGCGAGTGACGTGACAAACAGAATGCCGTTTTCGTGGAATTTTGGATGCAACGCCAAACCGAACACAGGGCGTCCCACATCCAGGAGCAAGTCCTTGTTCGACTGGCCGGCTTCGGGAACAAACGACCAGATTTTGCCGCCTCGTTCCGCGACGATCCAGCGTTTCATGCCGGGGACGATCGCTAGCGCGAGCGGTTCATGGAACTTCAAGTTGGGGAAGGCGTTTCGCGTGCGGTAGGGACTGGCCGGATCAGGCGATCCTTGGATCCGCGAACTGGTCCACGGCACACGTGTGTCGAGTCCGCTTGTCTTGCGGACGGGCGCGGCGAGTTCCGCGGCCGATCCCGCGATGGATGCGAGCGCTAACAGGGCGGCGACCCCGCCAGCGGCCCAGCTACGGAATAGAATCCATGGGCGAGGGCGTTGAGTGGATTGGATGCGGTAACAACGTGTGTTCATGGCAATGATGGAGGTGGCCGACGACAGGGGGCGAGGCGATGAAATCCCAGCAAAACGTCGGACCGTAGGTTACCAGTCGGGAGAGGCGACTTGCCAGTCACCTCCGCTAATCCTTGTCGAGGCGGACAGGGACGGTCAGCCGATCGGTGTTGATTGGGAGGTCCGCGCTTCCGGCCCGATGTTTGTTTCTTCGATGATCGGCATAGAAAGTTGAGGGGGCGACAGCTTGCGGGCTGTCCCTCATGCTTGGGGGGGCATTTACCGGTCACTTGCCAGGAAAACTAGGCTCGTCATACTCAGAAGAGCGTTTTTGATCGGGGATGCCGGGGAGTCAGGGACATGCCGACTTACGTTTACGAAGTGATCCGCGAAGATGGCGAGCCGGGCGAGCAGTTCGAGGTTTTTCAGCGGATGGCGGAAGAACCGCTCCAGCGACATCCGGAATCAGGGGTTCCGGTTCGGCGAGTTTTTCAGCCGCCGCACATCACAGGGTTGGCATCGATGGGCAAAGCCGAGAAGTCGATCAAGGACGATCGCAAGCTTGAGCAGATGGGCTTCACCAAATATGTGAAGTCGGGAAATGGCACCTATGAAAAAGTTTGCGGGTCGGGGCCCAGCATGATCCAAAAGCCGGCGGAGTGATGTTGGCGAGTGAATCGGACCGCCAGCGAGGCGTGGATCGGGGTGACGCAAGGTCAATGACGTTTCGAAGCGAGTGGCAAGGGAGGGCGTGAGTCCGTGGGGAACAGTGACGAGGTTGTCAGCATGGAGCGGCTTTCGACGGGTGTGCCTGGATTGGATGCGTTGTTGGGAGGCGGGCTGCTTCCCGGAACTCTGACGGTCGTCGTGGGCACAACAGGCATCGGCAAGACGCAGTTCGGCGTTCAGTTCGCGCATGCGGGTGGCGAGCGGGAAGGACGTCGTGGCGTGGTGTTCGACATGACGGCTCGTGGTGATTCGCAAAGCCATGCCGATTATGCCCGGCGGATGTTCGGTTGGCGAATGACGCCGGTGGATATCCAGTCGAAGCCCGCGCTGGAACGATTCTTCTCACCGGACTTCGAGGACGGCGACTACCTGCATGTTTTTGACTATCGAGGCCAGCGGGTCACGCGGCGCGATCTCGAATGGGAGCAGTGGCAGGAGTGGCAGAGCCAATTGAACACGCGGCTCGGGACGGCGATCGCGTTCCTGTACGGAAATTTCGTCCGTGGCGCGCGGCGCGTGGTGGTGGATGGGATTGAGCCCAGCGATCGGCCAGGCGAATCGATCCAGTACAACCTGTTCGAGTACGTCTACCATCAGATTCTCCGCAAGGATCCCGAATGGGTGGCGCGGGATTTGTTCCGCGAGCGGTACTTGGCGAACGCGGCGGCGGCCGCGGCGCACGCCTACGATCCGGCGCGGATCGGGTGCTTGTTGTTGTGTACCTCGCACGAGTCGATGTTGGAGGATTTGGTATCGAGGAGGCTGGACGAGGGCGACGCGTTGTCGAACGCGAACACGTTGATTTTCATGGGCAAGGTCCGGGATGGCCAGGAAATGGGTCGAGCGCTCTACGTCGCCAAACACCGCGGCAGCGAGTGCGTCGACCGAATCGTTCCCTATCGGATCACGGCGGCGGGCATGACAATCCTATGAAGCAAAAGCGGACGTCCGTGAATCTACTGGGCCGTGTCTCGGGTCCGGAACTCGACCCGCAAGCCTGGGAGGTCTTCGTCGAGCGTTACCGGCCGACGCTCGTGGAGTGGGCGCGGCGGTGGGGCGCGCAAGGGGCCTCCGCCGACGATGTCGCGCAACTCGTCCTGTTGACGCTGGTGCGCCACCTGAAAAACTTTCAATACGATCCGACTCGCAGTTTTCGCGCATGGCTCCGAACGGTGACCTTGCGAGTGTGGGCGAGATTTCAACGCGAACAAGCCCGCGCGCTCGGGGCGGGAGCGGTCGGTTTGAGCCAACTGACCTCCCTGGAAGCCCGCGATGACATGGTCGCCATGATGCAGCGGCAATCCGATCGGGAGGCGCTGGAAATCGCCCTGGCACGCGTTCGCGAGCAGGTTGGAACGAAGACTTGGGAAGCCTTTCGTTTGACTGCGATCGAAGGCAAGGATGGCCGGACCGCCGCGGAACAGCTCGGGATGTCCATCAGCTCGGTGTACGTGGCGCGTCATCATGTGCGTACGCGATTGACCGAAGAGGTTCGCAAGATTCTTGCAGACTGATCCACCATGAATCCTGTCACGAGCTATCGAGCGACGACCGATGACCCGGCGGAAAATCACCCGGCGGAAGACTACGAATCGACGGCCAGTACGGCCTGTCCCAGCGAGGCGTTTTGGCGCGGGTTTTTAAATGGCGATTCTTCCTGCGTTGACGTCGCGGAGATGGACTCCCATCTCGCCGTTTGCGACGGGTGCCGTAACCTGCTTGACGAGCTATCCTCGGACCATTGGCTCTCGCCGCTGCTTCAGGAACGACTGACGGCGCACGATGCGCCACCGGCGTTGCCACGGCCGGACTTCGCGCCGGCCGGCGCGATTCCGGGGATCCGCCTCCTGCGGGTCATCGGCACAGGCGGCATGGGAGTCGTCTACGCGGCCATCGACGAGGCCACCAAGACGGAGGTCGCTTGCAAGATCTTGGCGCGGCAGCGGCCGACCGCAGAGGAACGTAGTCGTTTTCGCCGCGAGGTGGCGGCGATCCAGTCGCTCGAACATCCCCACATCGTCAAGTTGCTCGGCAGTGGCGAAGTCGACGACACGCTTTACTTTGTCATGGAGTATGTGGCGAACGGAACGCTGGACCAGCGTTTGCGGGCGCAGACGCTGCCGCCGCGGGACGCCGCGCGTTTTCTTGCGAAAGTGGCGCGGGCGGTCGCCTATGCGCATGAGCACGGGGTGGTTCACCGCGATCTGAAACCGGCGAATATTCTCTTGGGAGGTTCGCGGCAATCCATCGGCGCCGAAGTCGGCAAGTCGCATGGGCCGCTGGACGCATGGATCGATTTACCGCCGAAAATCGCCGACTTCGGGCTGGCGAAACTTTCCGGCAACTCCACGCAATGGACTCGGTCGGGGCAAATCCTCGGCACGCCCGCGTACGCCGCGCCCGAACAGATGAGTGGCCAAGCGAATCTTGAACCGGACGAACGCTGCGACGTCTATTCGCTCGGCGCGATCCTGTACCAACTGATCACCGGCGTCCCGCCCTTGCAAGCGGACACCGTTCTCCAGACGGTTCGCTTGGTGATGGAGGTCGAGCCAACTCCGCCACGACGGTTGCGGCCACGCGTGCCGTACGATTTAGAGACGATTTGCCTGCGTTGTTTGGAAAAGAATCCGGCGGCGCGTTACCCATCGGCGGTGGCGCTGGCCGACGATCTTGACCGCTTTTTGGAAAGGCGGCCGATCGCGTCTCGCCGTCCCTCGCGGCTTTCCCGATTGGCCAAATGGACATGGCGGAATCCTTGGAAAGCCGCATCGCTCGCGTTGGTCGCCATCTTGGCCTTGGGTGCCATGACCGCGCCGACCATCATGGCGATGCATTATCGCGAAGTGGAACAACTGCAGCGAAAGGCGGCTGTGGCCAGTGAGCGAGGTCGCAACCTCGCGGAAAAGAACCTGCATCGCGCCTGGGTAGCGCGATCCCGCTATCTCATGGCGGAGGGCGATGACGTCGAGGCGCTTCGATACCTGACGGCGGTTTTCCAAGATGCCGACAGTTCCGAACAGACGCGAGTGCGGATCGATAGCATTCTGCGCGAACTGCCCTCACCCGCGTTGCGCGTGATGCTGCCGATCGGTGAACAACCGGCAACGTTGGGGCCGCCATTGGGCCAGTGCCGAATTCACGCGAGTGTCGATGGCGGAAAGCTTTGCGTCCAACGGTTGGAGGCGCCCGGTGCTTGGGCCATCGAGGTGGCGACTGGCAAGGTGACAACTGTCGACTTGGGCCCAGGGCCGGTAACGGAGGATTTGCAGTGGCGACTGGAAGGCATCGGCGAGGACTCCAGTTTACGGTTGGCGCCGTTGGCTGCCGGCCCGCCCGCGGTTGAACTGGAGCGGCCCGCGGTTTTGCCAAGTCGTTGGCTGCGACTGTCACGGTCCGCGGATGGCCAGTTGGCCGCCGCGCTCGGGCGCGTGGCGGACGCCGCCAACGCCAACGCCAACGCTAACGCCATCGCCAACGGCCAAAAACTCTCCGGCGACGCGAACAGCACGCGAAACTTATTGGAGCTGTCCGAAGCCGCCACGGGGTCATCCCACCCCTACGTTTGGCACCTTTGGCGGTTGCCGGAAGGCCGCCTGCTACGCCCCGAGGGATACCCGATGCGGGCTGCCAATGCGGAAATGGATCTCGAGCGCGAGCCCATGTCGATCATCTCGCCACATGACGTGCGCGGGATCCTTCGTCAGGACGGCCGACTCGCCTTTGAAATGGAAAGCCTTCAGCCAGTCGTCTCCGACTTGACGCCCGATCGGCGAATGATCGCCACCGCCGACGGCTTCCTCGTCAAAGCTCATCTGGCGCCAGGATTGGATCACAACGCGATCCAGCGCGCGGTGGACGAGGTGCCTTTGCCGAGTTGTTTGCGTTTCTCCCGCGTCTGCCAGTTTCTGGCCGTCGGAAGCATGGATGGGCATGTCAGGTCGATCAATTTGATGATTCCCGGTTTGAGTCGAGCGTCGGCTCTGTCGCGGCGGGGAGCCATTCGCTGGCTACGCTTCGATGAGCAGCTTAACTTTCTTTTGGTGGCGGATGACCGGGGCAACGTGGCGGTCGTGGACGGCATGTCCGGGAGTGTGGTTGTGCCATGGATTCCACATCGTCGGCCCTTGCTCGATGTCGCCTGGACGCCTCGCGGCGATTTCGCCGTGCTGGATGAATCCGGCCTCTTGACGCTTTGGCGCTGGCCTCGGGTGCCGGATCGCGTCGTCGATCCGTCCGAGGATTCGCTCACTAGCGCGCGTATCGGCAAAGGACCGCTGTTGAAATCCTTCAACGAACGTGGTGACCGACTGCTGGTTTCCCAGCGGGACTTCGCGGAGATCTGGGACGTTCCCGGGCGGCGGGTGCTGCGCCGCTTCTCCTTGCCAACTGGGACGCAGGTTCGCGGTGTGGCCGCCATGGGCAATACCTTCGCCATCGCGTCGGGCGATGGCCAGCCAGAGATTTTCCCGAGTTTCGCGATGATCCACAGCCCGTCTCCCAGCGCCGCCGTCGAGGAGGAGTCGTCGGCGCTCGTGACGCATCAGCTTTTGGCCTTGGACGAGCACCAGACCGCGCCCCAGATCGTCGATTTTCGAATGCGACATCGACAACCCGTTGTCTTGCTGGCCGATCGCGACGGCCAACGATGGATCATCGCCACCGCGGCTGGACTGGAGATTTGGAAAGTTGGCGCCGCGGAGCGCGAGGCGCTGCTGGTGGCCGGCGATCCTGTCGCGGCAACGATTTCCCCTCAGCGTCGTGAACTGGCCGTGTTGATGCGTGATGGGCGACTTGGAATTTGGGATCTCGATTCGCGACGGGAAATTGCCGGTTGGGTGGCTGCCGGCCGGGATGGCGGTAAAGCTGAACCTGGTGTCCGAATGATGTACTCGCCGAACGGCGATCGTCTGTTCGTTTACGGCCGGTTGGGGCTACGGGGATGGATGCGGTCCGATGGACGGCGAATCGCATTGCCCGCCGCGCTCGGCCAGTGGACCAGTCACCTCGCGTTGGACCGCGAAGGGCGCTATGCACTTACCGTGCGCGATGCGGCCATCGCTCAAGTGTGGGACACAACGGGGCCCGCTGCCACGCATCTGTGGCAGCCGGTTTCGATCGAATTGCGTGCCTCGGGCTGCTTGGCCGAAGCTCAGTTTGGTCCGGGTGCGAATCAGGTCGTGTTGCGGCAAGCCTCGACAGCGACCACCGTTTATCGCGAACTCTATCGCGTCCCGGCTTTGGCGGGGAGTTTGTGGTTGGAAAACGAGCAATTTCAAATCTGGGATTGGCGGCTCGGTGAACCACTGACCTCCCGCCACCTGCTGCGCGATTTCTCGCACGATTGGCTGGCTGACAATGGCCGGTGGCAATTGGTCGGATTGACGGCGGATTCCAAACTGCGGTGGCCCAAGATCGAAATGCCCGCCACCCTCACGCGCGAGCGACTCGAATTGCTCGCCCGCCAGTTCCTGCATGCCACCCGTGATATCGATTCCGCGAGGCCCCTCGAGCCTGTGGAGATCGTGAACGAATGGCAGCGGCTCAAACGCTGGGACGCGAAGCGTCACGAACCGGAAGTCGTGCCATGACGACTTGCCGGTGGCTCGGTAAGTTTTCGTGAAAAGTCGGTCGCCCTAATTGCGGTGCAGCGCCCAACGGCTTACCTTTCGCGCCGGAAGTTGATACGATTCCGCGCCCTTTCATTTTCGTTAGCCTATCTCCAATCGCTTCTTGGCTCGGGGACGTTTCGGCAATGTCTGTTGGTCCCGATGAAACCTCGCTCAGCTTGCTGCGTCGTCTGACTGGAGGCGAACCAGATGCCGAGGCATGGGATCTGTTCGTGGCACGCTACGGACCACGCTTGCTGGAATGGGCGCGGCGCTGGCAGGTGGACACGGACGACATCGACGAATTGGTCCAGCAAGTGCTCGTGGGATTGGTCGAACAGTTTCGAAAGCGCCGGTTTGATTCGACTCGCGGTTTTCGCACCTGGATGAAAACCAACGCCTATCGAGTTTGGGTGCGGCTCCAGCGGCAACAGCAGCGGCAATTGCGCAGCCAGCCGATGCGGGACAGCAAAATGCTCTCCATCGAAGCTCGCGAAGACATGCTGAGGCTCATGGAACAGCAAGCCGAAGCCGAAGCGATGGAAATCGCCATCGCCCGCGTCAAAACCCGGGTCCATGAAAAAACTTGGGAGGCGTTCAAAATGCTCGCGCTGGAGGATCGGGACGGCAAGGCGATCGCGGAACAGTTGGGGATGTCGATCAGTTCCGTCTATGTGGCTCGCCACAACGTGCAAAAGATGCTTGCCGAGGAAATCGAGAGGCTCGGGCGGGAGTGACGAGTTGGGCACGGTTGGCGAGTCTAGGCGAAGCTTGGTTGTTGGGGGGTAGGGCCAAGTGCCGGGTGCCGAGCTTAGCGAACGGCTAGGAGCGAAGAGCGGAATCTAGCCTCAGTCGGGGCCTCGCTACGGCCGGGGCTCTTTGGCCCTAGGCACCGTTTCCGGCCGTTTTCAAGCCGGCAACTGGTTGCGATGGCCGCGGTGGCCATGAGACACTGTGTCAGAGCTTGAGAAGACGAGATGGTTTGCACTTGAGCTTGGTGTTCGACGGTTAAGGCCACGGGGTAGTCTGGATCGTTGTTTTATGACGGCCCAAAACGAAGGCTGCTATAGCGCCGATGACTTGGCGAGTTTCCTCGCCGGCAAGTTTCCCGCCGCCGAGGCGCCGCGTTTAGATCGGCATTTGCTCGACTGCGCGGCCTGTCGAAAGACGATCGAGGGGCTGTGGCGTTCGGACCGGCTGAGCGCGGGTTTGGCGGATCGCAAGGCCACGCTTGCCTTGGCGAGTCGTCTTGGCGGCGAGGCGCCGCAGACGGCCGCGGCGGATTCGCCCGGCGACGAGTTCCTCCGGCGCACCCGGCGAATGCTCGATCGTTTTATTGAAGAACGGGTCGCGGCGGATGCGGGCGTGCGGCGGTCGCGCACCTCGGCAGTCGACGGCGATAGCACCAACGGCGACACCCCGCCCGCCGCCGTGGCGCCGCTCGATCGCCATTCGACGACGGCGCCGTCGATACCGGGACTGCGGCTTGGTGAGTTGCTCGGGGCTGGTGGCATGGGGGCCGTGTACTCGGCCTGGGATGCGGACACCGATCGCCGCGTCGCGTGTAAAGTGCTCTCGAATGCGATTCCCTCGTTAGAAGAGCGGGAGCGATTTGAGTTGGAGGCACGGGCCGCGGAACGACTCGACCATCCGCACATTGTCCGCGTCCTGTCTTCCGGCGCGGTGAGCAATAAGCCTTTTTTGGTTATGGAGTTTGCCGCTGGGGGAACGCTCCAGCGCTTGCTCAATGGCCAACCGCAGCCGCCAACCGCTGTCGCTGCCGCGGTCGCGTCGCTCGCCGACGCCTTGTCGCACGCCCACCATCGCGGTGTTTTGCATCGGGACATCAAACCATCGAACATCCTGCTGTTTCCACGGGCTGCTTCCGCCGCCGGCGGATCGCCGGTCGACTCGGAAGCTAGCATGGAGGTTGATTCGGGGAGCGCCCCGCAAACGGCTTCGCCAGCGTTCCCGAAAGCCGCATTGATGCGAGGCGCCCTGGCGGACTTCGACCTGAAAATCGCCGACTTTGGCATCGCCAAATTGCTGGATAGCAGCACGCTTCGCACGGAAACCGGTCAACTGCTTGGCACCCCGGCTTTCGCCGCGCCCGAGCAATTCCTGTCGGAATTTGGCGTGGTCGGGCCGGCCGCGGATGTCTATTCGCTCGGCGCAATCCTCTACCTGATGCTGACCGGTCTTCCACCCCTGCCCGAAGACAATCCCCGGCGACTACTCGCGCTGATTCGCGATTTCGAACCAGTGGCTCCCCGCCAATTGCGGCCGGATTTGCCCGCGGCGTTGGAGGCCATCTGTCTGTGTTGCCTGGAGAAACGTTCACGGTGGCGGTATCAGACCGCGTCCGAGTTGGCAAGCGATCTGCGAAGGTTCCTGGCCGGCGAGCCGATCATCGCCCGGCCGCGGAACCGCGGCCGGCGATTTGTCAAATGGGTGTCGAACAATCGGCTGGTGACTTCCGCCGTCGTCGCCTTAGTGGCGCTCAGCGCCGGCTCGCTTGCCTATGCCAGTTTGCAATGGCGATTGAAGAGCCTGCTGGAGATCAACAAGGTTCAGAAAACGGCTCTTTCCCGGGCGAATTTCGAGAAGCTCTCAAACGATATCCGGGCCAAGCAATTGCTGACCTTTGAGGCGCTGGACGCGAGCCGCGATGTCGAGGCCTTGGCACCCTGCCTGCAAGTGGCCTTGGCGCCACGGGGCGGATACCCAATTTCCGTATCCGCGGACGACCCCGACATCGTGGTCGCCGCGCTGCGGGCGAATAGTATTTTGGACACGCTTCCGAAAATTCGGCTGCGGATGATCGTGCCATCAACCGACAAGTCCCCTCGCGAGTCGCCATCGCGAAACGTCTGTTACAACCCTGTTACGGGGCGTTTGGCGATCACGGATGCGAGCCAAAGTCGAGTGTGGGAAATCGACACCGCGACGGGCCGGACTACCGAACATTCCTCGGAAGCGGGGCCGTTCTCTCCCGACTTGACGTGGCGCTTGGTGGCGGCCCAAACGCAGCCGGAACTGTCGCTCTTACGCGCCAACGACAATACGGCCGCCCCGCTGCCGCTCGAGCTTCCCGCAGCGCCGCCCGATGCCTGGCGGCGTCTCTGGATTTCTCCCCAACAAAACGTCGCGGTGGCACTCGGGACGCGACAAGGAGAATTAACCTGCTACGCCTGGCGGCTGCCGTCCGGAAGGGCGATGTCGGGAATCGCCGCGCCGATCGCCGATTCCGTTCGCGAGGCCGTGTTCTTTGGTCAAGGCGTGGCTCTTTTGGGCGATGTAGTCGAGAACAGCATTGTCTGGCAAAGCGGCGCGATCGTCGCTTTCAATCAGCGTCAGCAGCGAAGCGGACCGGTTCATATCGAGCCCTGGAAATGGACGATTGATCCCCGCTCTTGGCCGGTCGACCTCCCGGCGTCCTCGCCCGACGCCCGACTGTGGCGGGCCATCAAGAAACTGAATGCGTTCACGAAATGCACCGCCTCCACGATCTCCCCGTCCCATACCCGGATCGCGCTAGGGTATGGAAATGGACGAGTCGGCATCATTGATGACATCGATTGCGATTTGCGTTTCGATAAATTGGAACAACTGCGTCATCCCGTCGAGAAGGTGGCGTTCAGCCCCGATAGCCAACGTCTGCTGGCCTATTCCGAGGCCGGAGAACTGCTCGTGGTCGATCTGGAGGAAGCCCGTCTCGCCATCCCCGTTGTGCCGCATTTCCATCGGATCATCGATGCTTCTTGGAGTCCCGACGGCCGGGAAATCGCTACGCTCGACGAGCGAAATCTGCTGACCGTCTGGCAGTTGCCTGACGCCGCCGTCGATTTCCCACGGAGAACCGCGGCGGAAAGCGAATCGGGGGAGCCTCGCCCCTCGGAACCGATCGCTGACACCACCGCCACCGCTCCCGTCGCGTCGGGAAGCATCCAGTTGGAGCAAGTGCCGATGGCGCAGCGTTCCAAGGGACCTCCGCCTCATTTCTGGACATGGTCCCGCGTGAACGAACCGCTCGTCGTGCTTCGGGATCGCTGGTATGAGGTTTGGGAACCTCAAACAGGCCGTATCAGGGAGTGTTGGAAATTACCTCGGCGAGCCATAGCGTGCAGCGTCCCCGACCGGAACGGCCGTGTTCTCCTGTTTATGGAAGCGGATAGCGAAGGGCTGAGCGAACGGGCCCTTTTGGACGGATCGACGGGCTTGTATTCGCCCACTTCCTACCGCGCGCCTCTGGGCTTGTCGGGGGCCTCGAAACCCACCGAGCGAGGCTACGCGGTGTCCATGCTCCAGCCCTCGCATGTCGAGCACTGGTGGTTGGACGGTCGACGCTCGCCCGAGAAGTATCCGTTGGGGCCGGACCTCGTGCCGCCCTACAAAATTCAGGTTTGTCCCACCGGTCGCGAACTGGCGATCATGACCAAAAGTGGCCAACTGGCGGTCTGGGATTTGGTCCGTGGCGCTGAACGTTTTCGGGCCTCCATTGCGCCCCCGAACACCGATATGAATGCCAACTTCACGTTGGATGGCAAACAACTTTACGTGACCAGCCCGCTGGGAATGCGGGGCTGGGAGACGCAATCGGGCGTTGAGTTAAAGGGCTTCGAAGCGTTTCGCGGCCGACATGTCATCAGCCTCGATTTTCATCCCCAGGAACCGCTGGTCGTGGTCATGTGCGATAACCGCGAGGTGACTGTTTTGGATTCGCGAACGTGGAAGCCTCTGTACAGCCTCAGTCCTAATTCCACGCTGACCTACGCCGCTTTCGGCCAGGAAAGCGGCACCGTGTTGATCGGTATGTGGAATCTGCCCGACGCCAACAACGATCGTCTGTACCTCCGCGAACTGTGGAGCCCCGCGATTAGCCTGCATGGCCATGCCGAGATGTGGGACTACCGGACTGCCAGCCGTATCAGCTCGGCGTTCGCGTTTCGCGGCTTCGGCGACCGCGAAAAAATGCTGTTCTCGCCGACGCGGGTGTTCGGGATCGACTCGCACTATCGGCCGCGTTTTGGACGGTGGCCGACCCGCGACGCCTATCAACGCGACGATTGGGTCGCGATCGGAACCCAGTTCTTGCAGCGGGACCTCTCCATAGGCGATTCCGCCGGGCTCCAGTCGGCTCGGTGGTTGTCAGCCACCGAACTTGCCGAAGCCTGGCGGCGTACCTACCGCAGCCAAGCGGCAAAACGCGAATCGCCGTAACGTCCGCCGCTGCGCCCGGCGTAACATGCTAGATTCACTCGCATGACCGCCATCCTCGGTATTTCCGCCTACTACCACGATTCGGCCGCCGCCCTGGTGGTCGATGGCCGGATTGTCGCCGCCGCCCAGGAAGAGCGGTTCACGCGGATCAAGCACGACGCGGCGTTTCCGCGGCACGCTGTCGCCTACTGCCTCCGCGAAGCGGGACTGAACGCCGAGCAGCTCGATTTCGTCGGTTTCTACGACAAACCGCTTTTAAAATTCGACCGGTTGCTCGAAACCTACCTCGGTTACGCCCCGCGCGGCCTTCGATCGTTCGCCGCCGCGCTGCCCGTCTGGCTGCGGCAGAAACTCAAACTGGACCGCGATCTGCGACGGGGGCTCGGCGGCGCGTTTCGCAAACGGCTGGTCTACGCCGAGCACCACGAGTCGCATGCGGCGAGCGCTTTCTTTCCGTCGCCGTTCGCCGAGGCCGCCGTCCTTACGGTGGACGGCGTCGGCGAGTGGGCGACGGCGAGCTACGGGGTCGGCCGCGGCAACCGCCTGGAAATCATTCGCGAACTGCGTTTTCCCCATTCGCCCGGCCTGCTGTACTCGGCCTTCACCCAGTACTGCGGTTTCAAGGTCAACTCGGGCGAATACAAGCTCATGGGGCTCGCGCCGTACGGCGAGCCGCGGTTCGTCGACTTGATCCTCGATCGGATGATCGATCTGAAAGACGACGGTTCATTTCGGCTCGACCTCTCCTACTTCCAATACTGCGAGGGGCTGCGGATGATCTCGCCGCGTTTCGCGCGGCTGTTCGGCCGGCCGCCCCGAGCGCCGGAAACGCCGATCGTCGATCCGCTCTACATGGACGTCGCCGCGTCGATCCAGAAAGTGATCGAGGAGATCCTGCTCCGCATGGCCCGGCACGTCCACCGGGAAACCGGCATGGAAAACTTGTGCCTCGCCGGCGGCGTGGCGCTCAACTGCGTCGCCAACGGCCGGCTGCTGCGCGAGGGACCGTTTCGCGATTTGTGGATCCAGCCCGCGGCGGGCGACGCCGGCGGCGCGCTCGGCGTCGCGCTCTTGATCTGGCACCAATTACTGGGGCAAACGCGCGTCCCCGATCCGCTCGATAGCCAAAACGGTTCGCTGCTCGGACCGGCCTACTCGGACGCGGAGGTCGCTTCATTCCTGGCCCAAGCGGGCGCCGTCTGTGAGCGGTTCGAGGACGACGCGGCGCTGTGCGAACACGTGGCCGGGTTGTTAGCCGATGGCCGCGTGGTCGGCTGGTTCCAGGGCCGGATGGAATTCGGTCCCCGGGCGCTGGGCTCGCGCAGCATCCTCGGCGACGCTCGCAACCGCGCGATGCAGTCGCAGATGAACTTGAAAATCAAGTTCCGCGAATCGTTCCGTCCCTTCGCGCCGTCGGTGATGGTGGAGCACGCCGCCGACGTGTTCGCGGTCCCCGCGAACTATTCGAGCCCCTACATGCTGCTCGTCGCCCCGGTTCGCCCGGAACGCCGGTTGGCGCCAGACGCGGGCGACGAGCACCTTCGGGGGATCGATAAGCTGCGGTCGGTGCGTTCGGACGTGCCAGCGATCACTCATGTGGACTACTCGGCCCGCATCCAGACGGTGGATGCTGTCCGCCACGGCCGATACCACCGGCTCTTAGAGGCGTTCCGCCGTCGGACCGGGTCGCCGGTGCTTATTAACACCAGTTTCAACGTCCGTGGCGAGCCGATTGTCGGTTCGCCTGCGGACGCCTACCGCTGCTTTTTGGCAACAGACATGGACGTGTTGGTGCTGGAACGCCACGTGCTGTTGAAGGAAAGCCAGCCGAGCGGCGTGACGGACTCGCAGCGTCGGTTGTATCTTGCCGAGTTCAAGCTGGACTAATGCGACCCTGCGATCGGATGCCGGGACTCTGTTGTTTTGAAGGGAGGAGGCAAGCAGGGAATTGCCGTTAGGTGCTGTGGGCAAATCCTAGTCGCCATCTGCCGGATGCGGCCGCGCAGCGAGAGGCTCCTCGACAAAACGGCTTAGGTGATTGTAAGCTCCGCGACACCGTTCTTAAGTCATTCTAAGAAAACGGTTTGCGATTCATGGCCAGAGCTGCGTGATCCGCTTCGGAGGGAGGGGGAAAACCGCCGGTACCATGTATTAACAACGTCCGGGAAATCTATTCCTAGGGTTGTAATTCGGCAACATGTGGCTACCATAGCGGCTAGTCCGAAAAGAGGGGTTGTCTCGACAGCATGGAGTTTAGCGACGCGTTTCCGCTTCGGAAAACGCGGCGAATAACCCCTGGGTTACCCGTATGCGCTGGATGTGCCTCACGGGACAGTGCTCGCTAGTCGCTAACCGCGGTGCTTCTCCCGCGTTCCGATCCAGGCACGCTTGAAGCTTCCGAGGATTGTCGGGAGTCCACTCCATGCGTCTCCGTGGATCGTTGTCGGGATTCGCGCGTCGTCTGGTTCCGGGTTTTGTGGCCGCGTCCGCCGAAGCGAAACGCCGCCTGCTGGCCCGTTTGCGACGGAAACTGCTGGTCGAAGCGCTCGAAGAACGCCGCGTGATGGCGACGCTCTACGTGAACGACAACTGGAACTTCGTCAGCGACGTCGCACCGCTCGGCACGCTCTCGACCGGCGACGTGATCAGCGACGCGAACGACAGCGGCAGCACGACCTACACGATCGGCACCGACGCGGTGTTCGGAATCGTGACGACCGGCACGGTGACAGGAAACCTGCCTGGCGGCACCACGATCCAGTCAGCGATCGACGCCTCTGCGTCGGGCGACACGATCCGCGTGCTCGCTGGAACCTACAGCGAGCTAGTCACCGTAAGCAAGCCTCTAACGCTCCTTGGCGCTCAGGCTGGCGTTAAGGCGACGGGTGCGACTCGGACAGGCGGCGAGACGGTGATCGACGGCACGGGCAACAGTTCCAGCTACAACGTCACGGTGGAAGCCAATGATGTCACCATCGACGGGTTCAAGGTGGAAATCCGGAACTCTGCCCGGGACGGCATCAATACGCGGACTGGGAACCCGGTCGCTCCCGCCACGGTGGCGAGCCGCTCGAATATCACGTTGGTCAACAACTGGATCTACGCGAACCTCCCGACGCGTACTAACCAGTTCAACGGCATCGTCTTTGGCGAACATACCAGCAATACCGCACAGTCATTCAGCGCTGTGATCTCCAATGTCACGATCGACAACAATTACATAGATTTGACTTCTACCAGCAGCACTGCCACTCCGACGAGCACGAGTATCGTGGGCGCCCGGGGCGTCGTGTTCACGAACATGTTCCGCAACGGCGGCGCGTCGCTGGATTACACAGGACTAAAGGTCAGGGACAACACGGTCTATTCGACCTACAACACGATCATTCAAGCCCAACTGCAAACCCGTATGGTTGGGGCGACTTTCAGCGGGAATACAATCGGCAACGGTCGCAGCGGTCCGAACCTCCCGACGCTCGTGAGCGGCAGTGTATTCAGCAATAACACAATCCAAAACATCAATCCTGGCAGCGACTACTATTCGAACTTGGCGGGCGCCTACTTGGGGGTCGTGGATTCCACTGTCTCCGGCAATACGTTCCGGAACATTGGGGGTACGGCCGGTTTGGTTCTGGCCGGCGGACGCGCGGCCGATTCGACGTACTTCCCGGCGTCGAGCAACTCGACCGTCTCGAACAACTCTTTCACCTATAACGACCAAGCCATTTCATCGTTGGCGGCTTACACTTCGGGCGTATTATTTGAATCGAACACCGTTTCGGCGGCGGTGAACGTCAATAGCTGGCTCACGGGCCGCCAAAGCGGCACCGCCGGCGCACAGGCTGGTTCGATCACACTGAGCGGCAACACGTTTGTCAACAGCGGAATCAACACATCGATCCGCGCCGTGGCGATCTCGCAGGAAAGCGCTGGCACGACGTTCAATGCTGTGAACGCGACTGCGAATTCGTTCAATGGAATCGTTTTGACCAACAGCACGACCAACGCCGACCTCTTCACGATTGCCGATCAGATTGCGGACTCGGTGGACGCCACGAATCTTGGTTCGGTGACGTTGAAGTCGGGGAATGTGTTCCTGACGCCGAACAGTTTCTGGTCGCCGTCTTCGACGACGACGGCGGACGTGAACCGAGCTGTGGCCGCAGCCTCCGCCGGGAGCACCGTCTGGGTGAAGACGGGAGCCTACGCCGCGACGGCGGCGACGGCGGCGGTTGACAATCTGACGTTGAATGTGGAAAGCGGGGTGAGCGGCTTCACGGGGCTCGTCCTGGGGACAGGCATCGCGAACGGAACGCTCGCGGGAGCGGGCGCCGCGAATCTGGCGGGCAACGCCAGTGTCAACACGTTGAACGGAAATGACGCGGCCAACACGTTCACTCCGCTGGGTGGTGCCGATACTGTCAATGCAGGAGGCGGCGACGACACCTTGGTATACCAATCTCCGTCGGATGCCACCGGAGACGTTGTCGATGGCGGGGCCGGCGCGAACACGATCCTATTCACGAGCACGACGGCGGGCGAAACGCTCGTTATCCCAGCGACGATCACTAATTTCCCGACGGTCAAGATCGCGGACGCCAGCGGCGCCACGACCGGAACAACCGCACTTTCGGTCGATACCTCGGCGATCAGCACGGGGATGTCGCTGATCGGCAACGACGGCGCGAACTCGCTGAAGGGCGGAGCGGGCAACGACACGCTAATCGGTAATGGCGGCGATGACACGCTGGAAGCCGGGGCCGGCACAAACGCAATCGATGGCGGAGCCGGCACGGACACGGCGGTTTTCCCGGGCAATTACACCGCCTACACGCTCGCCTTCAGTGGCGCGAACGTGGTCGTGACCCGCACCAGCGGCGGCAGCAGCGTCGACACGGTGACCAATGTCGAACGCTTCCAATTCGCCGATAAGAGCGTGCTCGTGGTGGGCAGCGCGGTGGGAAGCGCGTACACAACGATCCAGTCGGCGGTTACGGCCGCGTCCGCGGGCGACATCGTGATGGTATTGGCGGGTACTTTTGCGGAAACCGTTGCGATTGATAAGAGCTTGACCCTATCCGGGCCCAATGCGGCTGTCGCAGGCTCCGGTACCCGTAACGCCGAGGCCACAATCTCTGGCAGTGTGGTCGTCAATGGCGGTTCGGCGACCAACGTGACGATCACCGGCTTCAGCGTGACCGGTTCGAACGTTCCGGGTTCGAGCGGACTCCTGTTTGGCAACACGGGCGCGGTGGCTGGGCCTGTGAATGTGACCAACAACATCATCGGGAACTGGACCACGGGTATCTCGCTGGGTGGCGGTGCCACGTTCGACTTCTCCGCCACTGGCAACACGTTTTCTTCGACCAATACGGCCTATATCGCGGCCGACGGCACAGGCCTGATGCCCGCCTTCTCGACGCTCTACGCCAACAACACCTTCGCGAACACCGTCGAAGTCAGTCCGACGGCGGCCGGCGCTAACACCTCGGCGATCTACAGCACCGTGGCCGCGGGTATCAGCGCCGCCGCGAACAACGCCGCAGTGAAGATCAATGCCGGGACCTATTCCGACGGCGCAGTCACGGTGAACGCGAATGGGTTGACCGTCAATGCCGTATCGGGTGCCAGCGGCTTCAGTTTCACGTTGGGTACCGCGAGCGATTTGACGCTTACGGGAGCGGCGGTGGTGGATATCACGGGCAATGCCAACGATAATTCGCTCGCTGGCAACGACGCGGTGAATACGATTACACCGCTCGGAGGAACCGATACCATCAACGCGGGCGGCGGCAACGACACGTTGGTATATCAGTCTCCGTCGGACGCCACCGGGGACGTTGTCGATGGCGGAACTGGTTCGAACACGATTCTCTTTACGAGCTCGACGGCGGGCCAGACTTTCGCCGTTCCGGCGACTTTCACGAACATCCAGACGGTCAAGATTGCCGAAGCGAGCGGCGCGACAACGGGCACCACCGCGCTGTCGCTCGACGGTTCCGCAATCAGTGCCGGGTTGACGCTGGTCGGCAACGACGGCGCGAACTCGCTGAAGGGCGGTTCGGGCAACGACACTCTGACTGGAAACGGCGGCGACGACACGCTGGAAGCCGGGTCCGGAACGAACAGCATCGACGGCGGCGCGGGGGTCGATACGGCCATCTTTGCCGGCTCCGCTACGAACTACACGCTCGTTTTTGGCGTTTCGAGCGTGACGGTGACAAGCAACGCCGGGTTCTCGCCCGCCAGCGTCAACACGCTCACGAACACGGAAATCCTCGAATTCGCCGCCGACGGCGGCAGATTCCTGGTGGTCGGCCCCAATTCGGCGTTCACGACGATTCAGTCCGCTGTCAACGCGGCCTCCGCGGGCGACACCATCCGCGTCGTGGGGGGAACGTTTGTCGGTGACGTGACGATTGCCAAGAGCTTGATCATCCAAGGCGCGAATACCGGAGTGCCAGGGACCACGAGCGGCCGCGCGGCCGAGTCGATCATCCAAGGGTTCGTCGATGTGACGAGCGGTGCGGCCACCGTCACCTTCGATGGCCTGCGATTCGAGCCGGTCGCATCGTCATCCGCCTGGGGCGGCACCAGTCTCCGCTCCGCCGCCGGTACAACGGTTCTGCGCAACTCGGTGGTCGCGACGGGCGCCGCCGACAGCTACTCGAATTCCGGCAACGCCGTCACTTCGACCAGCGTCACCACGACCGTCGAAGACAATCTGTTTCTCAATTCGCTCAATCCGGCCGCTGAGCCGAATTTGCTGTTAGTACAGAACGAAGCTGCGAACGGCCTAGCGGCGATCAATCGCAACACGTTCACGCACACGGGAGCTACGAGCAACGTCGATAGCATTCGACTGGCGGGCCGGTTCACGACCGCCACGGTGGGCCACAACACCATTACCCGTGGCGGCGACGCCGTTCAGATCCTCGGCTCGAATAGTGTTGGCACTTACGCGACACTCACCGTCACCAACAACACGATTGTCGACGCCGGTCGCGACGGCGTGGTCGTCGGTGGAACGACGGCGGCGACCTATGTGAATATCCAAGCGGGTTCGATTGATCATAACGCGATCACTGGCGGTGGCACGGCGGGAACCAATTTCGCGGCGATTCGGATTCCGTCCGGCAATACAATCGCCGTCACGCCAATCTTCAAAATCAACGACAACGACCTCTCGAATCAAGCGACGGGAAACCTGGGTCTAGTATCGGCAGTGTCGGTCGACGCCAAAGACAACTGGTGGGGAACTTACAAAGGACCGACGCACAGTGGGAACAGCGGCGGCGACGGTTCCAGCATTTCGGGCAATTTGGTTTACGGTGATTACGAGCCGTGGATCGGAAAACTTCCCAATTTGCCGGTCGTGGAGGGAACAGCCGTCATCGAGCCGGTCACGCCGGAATGGCTGTTCGAGGCGATCGTCGCGGACGCGGGCGACAATCAAGAGGAAGTAAAAACGACGGCAGTCAGCAACACCGATGTCGCGAGCTTTATCACTTTGGTCGAGGCGCTTCCTTCCCAGATTGACCCGGTGGTCATCATATTGGCGTTGGACAACGGTACCTACACTGGCCTGAACGTCACCGTCCCCACGAATGTCACCTTAGTGATCGACGGGCAAGGGGGGAGCGTCACCATTGTGGGTGCCTCGCCCGCGTTGACGGTAACGGCCGGCGAGGTGATCGTTCAAAACGGTGCGACGTTGTCCACTTCCACAGACGACCCGACAATCCTGGTGACTGGCGGTAGTTTGAAGGTTCGAAATAGCACGATCACCGAAACCTCGGGCGGAAACCGTGCGGCGGTTCGGATTACCGGTGGAACTGTGGATTTGGGGTTGGCCAACAACGTTGGCGGAAACACCTTCAACATCCAAGGGGCTGGCGTGTTGATTGACAACGCTGGCTCGGGCGCCATTCCCGCCATTGGTAACACGTGGCAACAAGATGGCGTCGCCATCACGTCCAACTTCACGATCGAAGACAAGATCGACCATGCGCTGGACAATTCTGGCCGTGGTTTGGTGACGTGGGTAGCCGACAACGTGTACGTGACGACCAACACCGCCGGAGTCCAGCGCGGGGTGGACGCGGTCGCTGCCAGCGGCACCGTGAATGTCAACACGGGAACTTATTCCGGAGGGCTCAGTGCGTTGTCCAAGACTGTCGCTGTGCAACTGGAGCCAACCTACGGACTCGCGACGGTAACTGGCATCACCTTGGATACGGGTGACGCCTTCGGCATCAATCTGAATGGAACAACCCCGGGAACGAGCCAGGACCAGTGGGTGGTGAACGGAAGTGTGGCTTTAGGAAACGCCACTTTGGCCCTGACCCTGGCCACCGTGGCGGACGGCGCGGCCTACGTGATCATCGCCAACGACGGCAGCGACGCCGTCTCGGGAGTGTTTAATGGCTTGTCCGAAGGCGCGGTGCTTAACGCTGGCAATAGCGGCTGGAATTCGGGGAAAGAAGCGCGAATTACCTATCAAGGCGGTGACGGCAACGACGTGGCGATCGTGGTGACGGGGGCCATGGCGCCGCCAGCGACGGTTGCAGACGCCACCGCCGACATCGTGACTGTCAGACTCGGCGGAACCGGCAATGGCTACGTCGAGTATCTCATCAACGGCAGTGTGGTGGATCGGCGGCCCGTGGCGAGCGTCACCAGCCTGACGATGACAGGTTCGAGCGACCAGGACATGTTCTCGATCGACTTCACCGGCGGCAACCCGATTTTCTCGGGTGGCATCTCGGTTAATGGCGTAAGCGGCTCGAGCGACGCGATGCAACTGGTCAACGTTGGCTCGTCGTATACGACCCAAACTTATAATTTTACAAACACGACGGACGGCAGTGTGGTGTTGAACGACGGCACAACCGCGTCCACGATTAATTACCTCAACCTGGCCCCGATCACCAACGACGGCACGCCGGTGGATGTGATTTTCAACTTGCCGAACACCGCCAACCCGGATGTCGTCTTGGCCGATCACGCGACGGGGGGCCTGATGAGCTTTACCGGAACGACATTCGAGTCGATTTCCAGCTTCGTGGCGCCAACCGGATCGCTCACCATCAATGGTGGAACCGACGCCGACAACATCACGGTGTCGTCGGTCGATCCCGCCTTCCGAGCCTCGCTAACGATCGCGGGAGGTTCTGGCACGGACGTCGTGAGTATCAACGCCGCGTTGACCCTCGGTTCCGCCGTTTCCACCGGAAACCTGAACATCACCGCCGAAACGATCAGCCTCGGCGCGAACATCAACACCGACGGCGACACCACCAACAATGACGCCGGATCCGTCTCGCTCACTGGCGCCGTAACCCTAACCGCCGGCATTACGATCGACACCGACGCGTCGACGGCGGATGGCAGCGTTTCGATTAACGGAGCCATAGATAGTGAAGCCAATGAAGGGAACACGCTGACGGTGACCTCGGGTACGGGCGACGTGACGTTCACGGGGGCGGTGGGCGGCGGTACGGATGGCGCGCTGGGCGCGTTGACGGTGAATAGCGCTGGCGTGACCCGCTTCAACGCGACGGTTTCGGCGGCGAGCGTTACGACGGACGCGGACGGTTCGACGGAGCTGAACGGGAACGTGACGACCTCGGGCACTCAGGCCTACGGGGAAGCGGTGGTGGTGGATGCGGGGATCACGCTGACGACGAGCAACAGCGCGGTGACATTCTCGGGCGCGGTGGACAGCGCGGCTAGCGAGGCGAACGCGTTGACGGTGGCCTCGGGCACGGGCAATGTGACGTTCACGGGCGCGGTGGGCGGCGGCACGAACGGGACGCTCGGCGCGATGGTGGTCAACAGCACGGGGGTGACGCGTTTCAACGCGACGGTGTCTGCTGCGAGCGTGACAACGAACACGGGCGGTTCGACGGTGCTGAACGGGAACTTGACGACGTCGGGCGCCCAGGCGTACGGCGACAATGTCATCGTGGATTCCAGCATCACGATCGGAACTACGAACATGCCGGTCACTTTCTCTGGCACGGTAAACAGCGATGCCAGTGAAACAAACG
>CAIXSC010000856.1 GCA_903921945.1 uncultured Planctomycetaceae bacterium | reverse complement strand
GGTGCGCACGAGCAGTTCGCCGGCGTTGGACACACCGAGGCATTTGCCGGCGATTCCCTTTCCCGCCGCATCGATCCGCACGGTTCTACCGGCCAAAAAACAGTAGGGGCGCCAACGCTGGGCAAGCCACTGCTCGTCGCCGGGCGGCGTTGCGGCGTTCAGCCACAGCGTCAACTCGCCCCGCAACGCGTCGATCAACGACACCAAGGTCGCGGTCCGATCCCGGGGCCGGCCGCCCCCCCAATCGATCAGCGAAGTGGCCCGCGCCTGCACATCCGCGGGAGCGTCGGCCAGCGAATTGTTCACATTCAAACCAATCCCCAGGACGATGCGTGGCGGGCGCGTGGCGATGGTCTCGATGAGAATCCCGGCGATTTTGCGTTCGCCGACGTAGACATCGTTCGGCCATTTCACCATCACGGGCGCGTGGCAACCGTCGGATACGGTCCGCCGGACCGCCAGTCCCGCAACGAGGGCCAATTCGCTCCGCCGCCCTGCCGGCAACCATTCCGGCAGTTCGAGGATTAGCGAGAAAGTCAGGGAACCGGTCGCGGACCACCAGCGGTTCGCTCCCCTGCCCCGCCCGGCCGTTTGCTCACCAGCCAACACCAACACGGGACGGGAGCACCACGCGCTTTCCGGCGGCGCGAGGTTGGCCCGAGGGTCGACCGCATGATCACCGAGCTCCGCGTCACGGGCCGAAACCGGCGGCATGACGCGAGCATCGCGAACACCGGCGTTTTTTACCCGTACCCGGGCGTTGCTCGCGTTGGCATCGATGGCGCTGGCATCGCTCGCGACGGTATTGCTCGCGCCAGTATCGATAGCACTCGTATCGCTCGCGTTGGTATCGATGGCGCCAGTATCGATTGCGCTCGTATCGCTCGCGACGGCATCGCTCGCGCCAGTATCGATGGCGCTCGTATCGCTCGCGTTGCTAACGATGGCGCCAGCGTCGCTCGTGTCGGCATCGATACCGCAAGCGCGGTTCGCATCGATTTCCGATCGCCGAGCCTCGCTAACATGCCGCAGCGCCCAGTCGTTCGTGGACGCGATGCTCGGAAAATACCGCACGTCTCGCAGCCATGGATGCCGCGACAGTTCGTCCAGCCGATACTGATTGCAGCGCTCGTGGCCGGAATTTGGATCAGCCGCCATCGCTAGGCCTTCGGCTTCAGCTCGCGGTACACGTGTTCGATGTTTTCGACCCGCGTTTTCGCTTCGACACCCGCCCATTCCTTATAAAACGGAATGTCCAATTCAGCCTTGATCTGGTCGAGCGATTTGCCGGCTTCGATCGCTTTGCCAACCGCCATTCGCAGTTCCTGGAAGTAGCGGCGCTGTTTCTCGAGCAGCGTCTTGTCGCTCAGTTCGCCGTGCCCCGGGGCGATTTGCTTGATCGGCAGTTCGGTCATCGCGGTCAAGGCCGTGATCCACGATGCGGTGTCGCTTTCGCCGGTGTAATTGAAGGCGCCGTTCACGCAGGCATCGCCCGTGAACAGAATGCCATGCTTGGGCATCCAAGCGACGGCGTCGCCGGCCGTATGGCCATGGCCGAAGAACAGCAATTCGACACGCTGGGTGCCGTCGTCAATGACGAACTTGCGGTCGAAGTAGAGCGTTGGCATTTCGTAAGGCAGATCGGCGTATTCGGCCGCCTTGGTCTTTTTGCCACCTTCGAAACCTTTCAAACCGGTGGTTTCGAACAGCGGCCGCGAGCGTTCATTGGCGATGACCGTGGCGCCCTGCTTCGCGTAATGGACATTGCCGTCGGCGTGGTCGCCGTGATGATGCGTGTCGAAGACGAACCGGATCGGCTTCTTCGTGTGCTGTCCGATCAGCTTGATGACCTCGGCCGCTTGTCCGGGAAAGTTCGCGTCGATGACGAGCACGAAATCGCGGAACTCAATCCATCCCTGGTTACAGCCGATGAAAACCGGTTCCGTCTGCGCCTTGCGGAAGAAGACGCCCGGAGCCAGTTCGCTGACCTTGGTTTCATTGGGAGCGAGCCACCCCAACGCGCCGCTCGCCGCAATCCCCACGATGCAGCACGCCGCCGCCATCACGCTCAAAGCAGACCTTATCGACGACCCCATAGTTACCTCGCTACCAATCCGGACTCGATGTCACCACGCCACGCAGACACACCGCACCACGACACGCTGCCGCCGCCGTTCCCCGCACCGTGTTATTTCACGCCTGCCGGATTGTAATACTCCGGCTCGTCGCCCGCTTTCCACTTGATGTTGCAGCCGAGGCTGGCTCGTTGCTTCTCGGCGACGGCTTGGCCAGCGAGCACCGCGTCGAGGGCGGCGCGGAGATCGCGGCCGGTCACGGGAATGCCCGAATTGGGTCGGCTATCGTCGAGTTGCCCGCGATAGACGAGGCGGTGCGCGGAGTCGAACACATAGAAATCGGGGGTGCAAGCAGCCCGATAGGCTTTGGCGACTTCCTGCTCTTCATCGAACAGATAGGGAAATGCATAGCCGCGGGACTCGGCTTCATGCACCATGCGCTCGGGCGAGTCATCGGGGTGGGAGCTGGGGTCGTTGGAATTGATCGCGACGATCCCCACTCCACGGGCACCGTAGTCGGCCCCGAGCCGGGCCAGTTCGTCGGCGATATGTTTCACGAACGGGCAATGGTTGCAAATGAACATGACGAGCAGCGGCGTGCCCGCATAGTCGCTCAGCGACACGGTCCGACCGTCGACATTGATGAGCGAAAACTCGGGAGCGGGCGTGCCGAGCGGCAGCATTGTGCTTGCGGTTTTGACCATGGTCGTTTGGCTCCGAGAAGGGGTTAGTTGGCGGCCGGGGACGAGACGCCGAGGTTTCCAGCCAGTTTCACGAGCTGGGCCCAGTTTTCTTGATCGAGCGTGATGCCGTTGGCCGAGCGTTTCGCCATGGCGACGCGTTCGGGGTCGCCCGGCAGCAAGATACGATCGACACCTTCAATGCGGGGGCAACTGCGGATGTAGTCGGCAAGCTGCTCCACCTCGCCGCGGAAGTGCTCGGCGCCGCCGAACGCGGCTGGATCCAGCAGCAGGATGAACACGCAGTTCCCCTTTTTCGGATAAGGAACGGGACGAGCGGTGACGCCGCCCGAGAGCGCTCCGGTGAGGATTTCAATCATCAAGCCGAGCCCGAATCCTTTGTAGGCCTGGGCACCGCCCATCGGCAGGATTGAACCGGGCGGGTTTTGGTAGAGGACATTCGGATCGGTGGTCGGTCGGCCTTCGCAATCGAGCAGCCAATCGGGCGGAACTTTCTCGCCGGCGATTTTCTTCACGCGGACCTTTCCCTCGGCAGTCGCGCTCGTGCTGAAGTCCAACACAAGCGGCTCGTCACGATGGGGCACGCCGATCGCGAGCGGGTTGGTGCTGAGACGCGGTGCTTTTCCGCCTGGTGGAGCGACGCGTACCGCCGCCCCGTGCGAATTCACCATGACCATCGACACGAGATTGCGAGCGGCGGCCGCCTCGCAGTATTCCCCCAGTCGTCCGATATGGCCGCAATGGATCATGGTGCCGACAGCCAAGCCTTCGGTAGCGACTCGGGCGTACAGCATGTCGAGCATGCGGTTCGCTTGAACTTGTCCGAAGCCCCAATTGGCGTCGGCGACCACTCGGGCGGCCGATTGGTTCATGATCGCCAGTTCGGCTTGGGAGACAACCTCGCCGTCTTTGAGGGCTTGGATGTAGAACGGCAAGCGCATCACGCCATGGGATTCGTAACCGCAGAGGTTGGCCGCGACGAGGCTTTTGCCGACGATGACCGACTCGTCGGCGGTCGCCCCGCCTGCTCGGAGCAAGTCGATGGCGAACGGTTCGAGCTGGCTGGCCAGGATCGTGGGCATGGGGCGGGACTCCTCATCAACGTGGAGAAATGGATTCGCTTCGACGGCTTGTGGCAGGGAATGTAACGTCCGGCCGGCGCTACTGGTAGACGGCGCGGCGGGCGCCTATACTCGGAGCGAACTTTTCGCGGCCGGCAGCGTGCGAGGCGACGTGGATGGCGGATCGACAGCGGGTGGAGGCGTGGTATTCGGGCCACGTTCAAGGTGTCGGTTTCCGACAACGGACGCGCAGCGTGGCGGCCGACTTCGAGGTCGCGGGGGAAGTCCGCAACTTGTCCGACGGCCGTGTGGAACTGATGGCGGAAGGTCCGCGAGCGGAGCTGGCCGGATTCCTGCAAGCGATCGACGAGGCGCTCGGCGGGTTCATTCGCGGCAAACGGGTCGAATGGACGGCGGCGATTGGCGAATTCACCGACTTTCACGTGGGACCGGACCGGTTTGTAGGGTGAGAGACGCTGCGCGACAGTGAACGGTCGCACAGCGGCCCTAAAGCGGCCCTCATGCGGCCCTCATGCGGGCAAGAGAATATGAAGGCGAGAGACTAAGAAGTCACAAGCAATGAGACGAGAGCCGGGATTTCGGCATACGCGTTTTTTGACGGCAGTCTGTGGGACTTTTCGAGGTTTGTGATTGGCTGGATTGACCGGTGTTCGGAAGCACTCGATTCGCGGTTTTCATGGGGAAGCGTAGATGACCGACGTGTTCTTACCGGCCGTTCTGCCCTGGGTCCGTCAGTGGTTGACCCCGGTTTGGATCATGAGTGTGGGCATCGCGGCGGGGCTCGCGATTCTGGCGTTGGCCTGGGGTATCGTCGCGATTTTGAATCGCCGCTGGTCGGCGGAGATCCGCGAAGCGTTAGGGGAAGGCGTGTTGATGCCTGCCCAAGTGCTGGGCGGTTTCTTCATCGCGTTCGCCGTGCTGGGTGCCTATGTGGCGGATGATCCTCGGGGCGTGGCATTGAGCCTCGGCCGGATCACGGCGGTCGGCAATCAACGACTGTCATTCACCTTGCCGGCCTCGGAAGAGCGGGCGAAGGACGCATTCGCCCCTATTCCGTTTGAGACGTTGAAAGTCGCTTTCCGCCGGGATGAGATTCGCCGGATCGACTTCCAAGCGGACCAGAACGTGGAAATCCGCACGGTCGCGCCCGAAGCCGAACAGGCCAAGACGGGCGGCGTGAAGCTCGACATCACTGCCGGCCAGACAGCGGTCTGGGTGGCGCCGACCGAGGGTTTGTCGACCGTCTTGCCGGACCGCCAAGTGGTGGCGATCTACGGCCGGAATCTGGGCGATCGGCCAGCCGCCTTGTCGGTGAGTCTTTACACCACCCCGGCGATTCCCCAGGTTTGGACGATC
This sequence comes from uncultured Planctomycetaceae bacterium, assembly GCA_903921945.1. Lineage (GTDB taxonomy): Bacteria > Planctomycetota > Planctomycetia > Pirellulales > Pirellulaceae > CAIXSC01. Next base: position 5,265 of record CAIXSC010000856.1, on the reverse strand, counting down.
CCGATGGCGGCGATCGCGATCATCGTGCTGTTCGCGACCTATTTGATCCCGCGTTTCGCGGCGCCGAAACTGTCAGCGATCGGTTTGGCGACTTTCAAGTCGCAAACCGCGCAACCCGTGTTCTTGATTCTCTCGCTGTTGGGAGTTGTCGCTTTGATCGCCTTGTTGGTTTGGCCCTTCAGCACGCTGGGCGAGGACATCAAGGCGATGAAGAAGTCGGGGATTCTCGTGATCCTGACGGCGGCGATGTTCCAGGCGATTTGGGCGGCGAGCACGGAAATCGCCGACGAAATTGAAGGCCGCACCGCTCTGACCGTGCTGTCGAAGCCGGTCGGACGCATTTCCTTCATCACGGGCAAGTTTTTCGGCATCTTTTGGACCGTCGGCTTGCTCTTCATTTTGCACGGCGTGCTCTTGATGGTGCTGCTGGCCTACAAGCCGATTTACGAACAGAAAGAGGGCGCGGCGGACGCTTCGTGGCAGCTATGCCACATGGAAATGCTGAGCGTCCTTCCGCCGCTGTTGTTGGCATTCATGCAGACGATCGTCCTGACGGCGATCAGCGTGGCGATTTCCACGCGTCTGCCGATGCTTGCCAACTTGATCCTGTGCTTTAGCATCTATGTGCTCGGGAACCTGACGCCATTGATCGTGCAATCCGGCATTGGTCGGTTCGAAATCGTCCAGTTTTTCGGAAAGCTGATCGCGACGGTGTTCCCGAACCTGGAGAACTTCGGCGTGGAAGCGGCCGTGTCGGGCGGCTATCCGGTGCCATTCGCCTACTTAGCGACCTCGGCCCTATACGGCGGGATTTACACGCTCATCGCGTTGCTCCTCGCGTTGATTCTCTTCGAGGATCGAGACGTCGCGTAGCGCGGACAGCTACGCAACTCGTATTGGCCTGCCATCTCCCGTCGGCGGATTATTGAACGTCAACGGCCACGGCTTTCGCGGGTTGGTTCGCGCGGGTGGAAGTCGCTAAGAGTTGAGCTGGGATTCGATGTTTCGCTGTTGCTCTTCGTACAGGTAGGAGACGGAAAGCTATGACTCGCCGCGTTTTTCGGAGTTCGCCTTGGATGGTTCTATCCTCCGCGAAATCGAGGGATCTTTCGGCGGCCGTGCGGGCGTTGTTGGCAGCCGTTGCTGTCCTTGGCACGGCGGTCGGCAGCGCCTCGGTCCACTTGGGCGCCAGCGCGTTGGTGGCAACTCCCGCAGTCGCCGATGAACCGTCCGTCGAGGCCGGCTTCACTCGCCTTTTCGACGGCAAGACGTTGACGGGTTGGGAGGGCAAGGCGGGAGTGTTTCGCGTCGTGGACGGAGCGATCGTCGCCGGAACGCTGAAAGAACGGATTCCCAACAACGAGTTCTTGTGCTCGACGCAAGAATACGGCGACTTTGAATTGCGACTGCAAGCGAAACTGGTGGGCGCGGGCGAGAATGCGGGGATTCAATTCCGAAGTTCGCGTATTCCGAACCACCACGAGGTGATTGGGTTCCAATACGACATGGGTCGAATGAACGGCAAGCCGATTTGGGGCTGGCTGTACGACGAGTCGCGGCGCAAGAAGTTTTTGGTGGAAAGCGAGCCGGCTCCGTTGTCGGCCGTGTTGAAAGCCGACGGATGGAATGATGTGGTGATCCGCTGCCAGGGGCCGAAGATCGAGCTGTTTGTCAATGGATTGAAGACGTGCGATTACACGGAGAAGGATGACAACATCGCGCGCCGCGGAGTGATCGGCCTGCAGATTCATGGTGGCGCTCCGGCCGAAGCTTCCTATCGTCACATCCGCATCAAGAAACTCGACTGAGTGTGTGGCGGCGACTACCCGATGCCATTTCACTGGAGCGTCTGGTTCCTGTTATTGGCGTACAGCGTCCTGCCAGTGCTGCTGGCGCTTCGCGTGGTGATGCGTAGGCGGGCGGTCGGTTTTTCGCTTGCTTGGCTGACCGTGATTTTCGGCCTGCCGGTGTTTGGGGCGTTGCTGTATCTCTTCATGGGCGAGTTGCGATTGGGCGGCAAGCGTGCCCGACGGGCCAATCGCTTGCACGGTCCGTTCCAAGAGTGGCTCGGGGAACTGTGCGCCGGCGACCCGCCAGCGGAAGTTCCGCCGCGTTGGACCCCGCTCGCTCGACTGGCCGAGTCGGCGGTGGCGATTCGCCCGCTTGCGGGCAATCGGATCGAGCTGTTGCACGACGCGGACGCGTCCTTCCAGGCATTGTTGACCGACATCGAGTCGGCGCAACGCACCGTACACCTGGAGTTTTACATTTGGGACTCCGGTGGCCGAGCGGACACGGTAGCGGCCGCCCTGGCCCGCGCCGCTCGCCGAGGCGTGAAATGCCGGGTGTTGCTGGATGACGTGGGCAGCCGTCGATTCCTCCGCAGTCGCGAGGCGACTGAGCTGCGCGAAGCGGGCGTCGAAGTGGTCGCCGCTTTGCCGGCTCATCTGCCGCGAACGTTTCTGGTGCGGTTCGATTTACGGCTTCATCGCAAGATCGTGGTGATTGATGGCGAGGTCGGATACGTCGGCAGCTTGAACGTGGCGGACCCGCGATTGTTCAAGCAAAACTGGTGCGTGGGGCCGTTTGTGGATGCGATGGTGCGATTGCATGGGCCGGTGGTCGAGGCGTTGGCGGTCACTTTCCTCGAAGATTGGGAATTGGAGACTGGCGACACTCTGGACCAACTGCGGGTGACGGGCGACGCGCATCGAATTCCACCGGCTGGCAAGGCTGTGGCGCACGTCATTCCGTCGGGGCCCATGTTCCGGCCGCTCTCGATCCAAGAGATTCTTCTGTGGGTGATTTACGGGGCGCGGGAAGAGTTGATCTTGACCACGCCCTACTATGTGCCGGACGAGCCGCTGCACGCGGCGTTGATCGCGGCCGCTCGTCGCGGCGTGAACGTGACGCTGCTCGTTCCGCTCACCGAGGATTCCCGACTGGTTGGCTACGCAAGCCAAGCGTACCGCGGGGACTTGGTCGCGGCCGGCGTGCATGTGCTGGAGCATCGCCTGGGGTTGCTGCATACCAAGAGCGTTACGGTGGACGGCGAGGTGAGCCTTTTCGGGTCGCTGAACCTGGATCCGCGAAGCATGTTTTTGAATTTCGAAATTACGCTCGCGATCTATGACGTCGAATTCACCGAACGGTTGCGATCCTTGCAGTTGGGTTACGTATCGGAATGCCGGCCGCTGGATTTAGCGGCTTGGCGTTCTCGGCCGTGGCCGCTGCAATTGGCGCAAAATGCCGCTCGCCTGTTGGGACCGCTGCTGTGATCGACGTGAAATCCACTGGCGGCTGGAAGCTTTTCGTTCTCGATAGCGTTCGACAATCAGGTGCGATTATCCGGGAGACGGTCGATGCGAAGCGGCTTGATGTTTGTCCTGGCATGGTGTCTCGGCGCGGCGGCGGTTCTGGCGCAAGACACGAAGACGCTGTTCGACTTCGAGAATCGGGCATTAAGCCTGGATTGGCAGGGAAGCGGCCGGATCGAGGCTTCGCGAGTGGCGTTGGATGCCGAAACCCTTCCGCTCGGCGAAAAGGAGGGACGACCCGCCGGTTATGGCGTGCGTCTCAAGTCGCCCGGTGGCGGCGGCTTGTTCTCGAAGGGATTCGCGGCGCCCGTGGATTGGCGAGCGACCGCCGAACTGGAACTTTGGGTGTATCGATCGAAGGAAGAAGCGGCCGCTCGGAACGCGAGCTTGATACTCGTGCAGTTGCTCTCGAAGGATGGAGCGACCAATTATGGCCGTAAAGTTGAACTGTCCCATACGGGCTGGAAGAAGCTGGAGTTGCCGCTGCGGTTTTTCGCGTGGGGATCCGCAACCGTGCCGCGTTGGACGCGGGTGGAGCGAGTTGGAATTTGGCTGCGCGATGCGGGAGATCTCGTCGTCGATGGCATTGGCATTGAGACTTCGCCGGATGCCCGGGCCGCTGAGCTGCGGACCGCCGACCTGGAGTCGCTCGCGTTTCCCGGAGCGAAAGCGGGAACTGTTCGGCGAGTGGATACGGCGAACCGCTTGGTGCTCACAGACGCCCCGAACTTTGATCTGATCCAGTACCAGAAACATCTCGACGCCGTCGAGGAAGCGTTGATGGCCGATCTGCCATTTCTGGGACCGCCGTCGGGGCGGCCGACACTGATCGTGTTCGCTCAGGATGCGGACTATCGACAGTTTCCGCCCAAGTTCGCGGGCCTGTTCCTGCAAGTGGCGAGGGAACCCCGCGCCGACGGCTTTACCGCAAGAGGGCTCGCGATGTCCTCGTGGAAAGGTGATAAGCCGCGACCGGTGTTCACCCATGAGTTCGTCCACTCCTGGCTTTCCGTGCGCGCGGACCTGGACAATCGCGGCGAGTGGCTTCAAGAGGGGCTGGCAAGCCGGTATCAATTGCGGTTCCATCCTCAAGATTTGAAACCGATGGTGGCGGCGGCGATGCAGGATGCCAAACTTCGGTCGCCGCTGTCGGAATTAGCGAATGGGCGGCCGATCCCGACCCAGCGCTACTGGCAAGCCGCGACGTTGGCGGGCCTGTTGCTGGAAAGTGAACCATTGCGTTCGAAACTGCCCGCGTTCCTCAAAGCAGTCCAGGCGACCGGCAACACCGATTTGGGCCCTCATCTCCAGCCCGTCTTCGGGCTGGAATGGCCCGCACTGGAAGCCCAGTGGCGCGAATATGTGGACCGAGTCGTCCTGCGGTAGCTCGAAAACCACGAATCTGAAATCACAGATTCGCCATGCCCCATCGTCGCTCGTGGCGGAACTCGCTTTCCGGCACGCTCTTTCGTACGACGGAGATCTGGTCAGGCGACGATCGGGTCGGCTCGCTTCGAGCCGGAAAGTCGGCTGGGAGCAGCTTGATCGGTGGCGACGAGTTCGACATGCTCGCGACGGACAAGATGTCCGTCGTACATGGGGGGAACGGACGTCGGCCTGAGTCGGCCGGCCGGTCGCGGTGAACCTCCTACTTGTACGACGGACATCTTGTCCGTCGACGGTGGACGCGGAATTCGTCACCGCGTCGCGTTTACGGTTTGGAGGCCCGGCCGTCGCCTACGGCTCGGCGGTAAACGAGGAATGCGGATGTAAGCGTTGCTGAGTGGGACTCGATCGCGGTGAACCTCCTACTTGTACGACGGACATCTTGTCCGTCGACGGTGGAAGCGGAATTCGTCACCGCGTCGCGTTTACGGTTTGGAAGCCCGGCCGTCGCCTACGGCTCGGCGGTAAACGAGGAATCCGGATGTAAGCGTTGCTGAGTGGG
>CAIXSC010000855.1 GCA_903921945.1 uncultured Planctomycetaceae bacterium | reverse complement strand
CTGGGTCGCCGGCTGCCGGGTCGCCCGCGGCTGGCCGTTGGTTCACTTTGGTGCGGGCGGCTTCGGCCGAGGAAATGCGTGCGGATATCGACCGCGACTTGTGGCAAAAGGCGACTATCGCGGTGGGACTAAGCGTCCTCTTCGCGGCCATGATTTCGTTCTTTGGAAATCTCCAGATCGTGAAGCCGTTACTGCTGCTTAAGAGGAGAGTCAAAGAAGGCGATGCCAAGATCGACCGACATATCACATTTAGCCGTGAGGTGTCTGAATTGGCGGACGCTTTTGAAAAGAGTTTTCAAGAGATCAAGGACCAGAAGAAGAAGCTGGATCTGGGCAAGGAGGAGTTGGAACGGCAAGTCAGGGAGCGGACGTTGCAACTGGAAAGCAGTAACTCCGAGTTGACAAAGAGCAAGCTGGAATTGCAGCAAAACCAGCGTCTGCGGGAGATCTTTATTGGGCAAATCAATCATGACATACGAAACCCGTTGCAGATCATCGGCGGGTGCGTCCGGCGCCTGCGGCGGGCTCGCGCCCCGGAACAGTATGTCGCCGAACTGGAGCAAGCCGGCGGACGGATACATCGCCTAGTGGACGATTTGCGGGACTACCAAGTCATTCTTAACGGAGCGGCCGACCCGCGGCTGCGCGAGTTCGATCCGCGGGACTTGTTCGACGAGGTCAAACGCGAATTCGCCGCCAAGGCGGAAGCCAACCGGGTGCAGCTCACCTTCACGGTCGAGGACGACGTGCCAACGATGCTTAGCGATCGCGATTGGCTGCTGCGGATCGTCGCGAATTTGGTGAGCAATGCCTGCAAGTTCACGCGGGACGGGACCATTCGTTGTCGCATGTGGTTGGACACCGACGACGGCTGCCGCTCGGTTTGCATCGAAGTGGCGGACTCGGGCCGCGGCATGTCGCCGGAGGAACAAGCCAAGCTCTTCGTGCCCTATGAAAAGATCGCGAGCGTGGAAGAGAACCCCGACGGAACCGGGCTCGGACTTGTCATCTGCAAAGAGTATTGTAAACGCCTGCAGGGCGGGATTCGCGTTGTTCCGGAACGCACGGCGTTGGGGCGGGGCACGACCTTCCTGGTGCGAGTGGCGGCCCGCCTCGCCCCGACTGCCCGCCTCGCCCCGACTGCCCGGACTGTCCCGCGGCAATCATTGACACAAGCGGAAGCAAGCCGAACGGATCGCGAACGGCCGTTAGCGCTGGTCGTCGATGACGAAGCGGAGATTTGCCGGTTGATTGGCGAGCATCTATCGCAGATGGGCTTCGACGTGATCACGGCCCAAGATGGCGTGAAAGCGTTGGAACTCGCCCGCGATCGACTTCCCGACCTCGTCACGCTCGACATTCAAATCCCCCTGCTGGACGGCTGGCACGTCTTGCGGGAACTCAAAGCGGCGGCGGCGACAACGAAAGCGATCCCCGTGGTGCTCGTTACCGTGCAGGACAACCTCACGAAAGGGTTCACGCTAGGCGCGGCCGATTTCTTGGGCAAACCGATCGACTTCGACCATTTCGAGGCAGTCGTCAGCCAGTTTCGCCCCATGCCCAACGAGGGCTCGATCCTGCTTGTCGACGACGAGTTGGAACTCCGGCAGTCGCTGGCCGCCGAACTGGGGAATCGCGGTTGGCGGGTTGTCGATGCGGCCGACGGCATCGAGGCGCTCGAGCGACTGCGGGCCGGCTTCCGCCCGGACGTGGTGCTCCTCGATCTACTCATGCCGCGCATGAACGGCTTTGAATTCGCACGGGAAGTGCGGAACGACACGGCCTTCCGAGATATTCCGATCATCGTTTTGACGGGACAACAGTTGACACCCGCGGACCGCGATCGTTTCGGAGGTTGCGTGCAACGCATCATCGAGAAACAATCTTTGGCCTGGAGCGAACTGCTGGATCAGATCTCGACGGCGGCGAGACGGATCCAGTCGCAACGCGGCCGATAGCGGCAGGCAGCGGGACTACCGCCGACTCGTTGTCACGTTTTATAGTTATTTGCTGTCGCGTTTGGCCTTTGTCGCTTATCCGCCGTATGGAGCCCGTGATGGCGAAGATTGTCGTGGTTGAGGATGAGCCCGGGTTGCTGGAATTGATCTGCGAGGAATTGCAGTTTATGGGCCATGAGCCGACTCCCGCGTCCGATGGGCGGATCGGGCTCGAACTGATTCGCGCTGGCAACCCCGATCTCGTGCTCATGGACCTGGACTTCGGCGGTCGACGGCCCAATGGACTGGAGGTCACCGAGCAGCTGAAGGAGGACCGGGCGACGCGTCATATTCCCATCATTGTGATGACGGGCCGCGTGATGCAGTCGGAACGCGAGCGGGCTTTTGCCGCGGGCTGTGACGAGTTAGTGGAGAAGGGCTTCAAGCTGGACGACCTGTTCACCGCGGTCCAGACCCAGTTGGGGTTGAAAGGTTGACTATGCGCAAACATTACCGCCGCGCGAATCGCGTTCAAGAAAACAGCACGGGCACGCCGGCCAAAATCGAGGAAAACACCATTCGCGGCGTGACCGGCAGTGTGACCGGCAGTGTGACCGGCAGTGTG
>CAIXSC010000854.1 GCA_903921945.1 uncultured Planctomycetaceae bacterium | reverse complement strand
TGGCGACACAGGCACCGCTGGCGACGCAGGCAACGATGGAGCTGGCGGCGGTGCCAGAGCGGCTGGCGGTGGTCCGACCGGCGGTGGTCCCATCGGCGGTGCTTGCGGAGGATAGGACGCGACTGCGGCCACTGCGGGAAACGAGCGGCGTTTGAGTGGAGCGAAGACTTGCTGCGCGAGCGCCGCGGCTTCGGCGATGAACTGGTCGACGCGGTTTCGCAGCAGGGCGAACGCGGCGAGCGATGGAATGGCGATCATCAGGCCGGCGACGGTGGTGACGAGCGCCTGGTAGATGCCTTCGGCGAGTTGCCCGGCGCCGGCGTTGCCCTGAGTGCTCGCGACTTCGCGAAAACAAAGCACCATGCCGACGACGGTGCCGAGCAGTCCGAGCATTGGCGCGAGATTGGCCAGCACCGACAGGTATTCGACGCGGCGGAAGAGCCGCGCGGCGTGCTCCGCGAGCGCCTCCTCCAGGGCTTCCTCGACCGCCGGCCAGCCTCCATCCAGTTCGCCCAAGCCGCGATGCAGGACGTGGCCGAGAAGGCTCGGCTGTTCATGGCACGCTTGCCGCGCCTCGATGACGCGGCCAGCGAGCATCAACTGCCGCACCTGTTCCGCGAGCGACTCGGGCAACACGAGCGCTCGCCGCAGGGCAAGCGACTGCTCCACGATCAGATAGAGCGCGGTCATCGACAGAGCGATCAGGGCGAGCATGATCGCGATTCCGATCGGTCCGCCCGAGAAGACGATTTCGAAGAATGAATCCGGCGCCGCGTTGGCGGCGGGCTGGGGAGGCATGGTGGAGGAAACTCCAGCGGCGAATCGACGTGGTAGCGACGAGCCACCATCCTAATGTGCCGCGACCCTCTCCGTGGTTCGCAGCGTCCGGCGGATCACGCGACGCGACTCACTGGCCAGCCTTGGGGGGAATCCGCCCGGCGCCCTTCGCTTCGTGGCGGAGTTCGTTGTAGCGGAGAACGAGCTCTTCGACGGCGTCATCGCTCTTGTCGACATCCAGGGCCAGCCAATCGCCTTCAAGCCCCGGTTTCGCGACGCGAAGGCCGGCTGCCAAGCGGCCGCGATGGTCGCCGCCCACGCGATCGCCGGCCGCCAACGCCGCCATCAAGCGGTCGGCGACGGAGCCGCGGGTTTCCTCATAGGCCCGTGCCATCGCGACGATCACGTCGCGACCGGCGAGCGTATTTCCCTGACAACAGTAATCCCGGCCCGTCATCGCTCCCCAGTAGCGGCTCTCGGCCGGCGCTTGCGTCGGGTTGTGGACGGCCGTTCTTCCCTGCGCGTCGATAATCGCCAGTTGCCGCTGTTCGGGCTGTGGATCGTCTTTGAGGAGCCGAACAAGCACCTCCTCGGGGCGAACTTTTTCGCGCAACAGTTCGATCGCCTGCTGACGCCATTTCGGCACGTGGTAGTGCTGGGTGCAGAACGCTCCCACTCCGCCGACCGCGATCGGCACGACCTTGCCGACCGCCGGATATTTGCTGGCCACCGCGGCGCCACATACGCCACTCGCCGGATCAACCGCCACGATGGAAAACGTCGCGCTGATTTCCACGCGACGAACACGCGACGTGTCGGTGGAATCCCGGGGCGGTTCCGCGGCGATCGCGGCTGGGCCGCACACGATCGTCGCCACGAGAACCCATGGACACCAGGGCATCGATCGCGGCATGTGCAGAGGCAAGCAGGAGCTGGTCATGGTGGGGCCTCGAAGAATTAGTCGGTGAGGAAGTGGAGCACGGTCGTTCGAGCCATCCGCACACGCCCCGCCCTGGGGTTCGAATGCAGCGATTGGGCAAGAAACTCGCGATCCAACGGTTTTTCCAAATGGGAAACGATTCTCGATGCATGGGTAGCCAGCTATTATGGCGTTGTTGCTGAACGCCGGTCATTGGAGCCGACTGGCCGAGAGCCACCTCCCCTTCGAACCGCAGTCGATCATAGAGGACAGCCGATGCGCAAGTACATCATCATGGGCGTGCAGGGGTCGGGGAAGGGAACACAGGCCAAGCTACTGTGCGAGTCGTTTGACCTGGTTCACATGAGCGTCGGCGACATTTTCCGCTGGCACATCCAGAATCACACGAAGCTGGGAGCCCGCGTCAAGCGTATCGTTTCCCAGGGGCAATTGGTGCCCGACGAAGTGGTGGATGAGGTCGTCAAAACGCGGCTCGACATGCACGACTGGAACTACGGGTTTGTCCTGGACGGATTCCCGCGAAACCAGCATCAAGCACAGTTCTTCCTGGAACATTACGACGTGGACGCCGTCATCGAAATCCACGTGTCGGACCAAGTGGTGTTGCAACGGATCCTCAGCCGGCGTCTCTGCGAGAAGTGCGGCTTGGATTACAACCTGATTTTCCATCGGCCGAAGGCGGAAGACGCCTGCGACGTGTGCGGTGGACGACTGGTGTCGCGGGCGGACGATACGCTGGAAGCCGTGCAAGCCCGTCTTCACGACTACCACACGAAGACAGAACCGATCCTCGACCTGTTCCGGGGTCGCGAGTTAATCGTGCGGGTCGATGGCACGAAGCCGGCCGATGTCATTCAGGGGGAGATTCGCCGGCAATTGCGGTTGCCGCTCGAGGCCCGGGGCCACAAGGGCGAGCGTTCGCCGGCCGCCCCGCTGAATCCTGTGCCCGCGAATTGACCCGCCTGTTTGCGAAGCGCATCCAACATCGCGCACTCAACATCGCGCACCACGCATCGCGCATTGCACATCGCGCATCGCATTGCACGTCGCACGACGTGCATCTTGCATCGCGCACCCAACATCACGCGTCACGCATCACACATTGAACAGGAAGTGGCAGATGTCGCCGTCCTGCATGATGTAGTGTTTGCCCTCGACGCGCAGTTTGCCGGCCGCTCGCAGTTCCTTTTCGCTGCCGAACTGTTCCAAGTCTGGCAAGTTGTAGATTTCCGCGCGGATGAAGCCGCGTTCGAAGTCGGAGTGGATGACGCCGGCGGCTTGGGGCGCCGTGGCTCCGATGGGGACCGTCCAGGCCCGCACTTCTTTCTCGCCCGCCGTAAAGTAGCTCTGCAATCCCAGCGTGCGATACGTTTCGCGAGCGAGCACGGCGAGCGCCGGTTCGGCCAGGCCCACGCTTAACAGCATCTCGGTCCGATCGGGCTCTTCCAATTCGGCGATTTCCGCTTCCAGTTTCGCGCAAACGGGAACGACGCCCGCGGAGATTTTTCGCGCGAACACCCGCACTTTTTCAACCAGCGGGCTCTCGCCTTTTAGGTCGTTCTCATCGACGTTGGCGACGAACAGAACGGGCTTCGCGGTCATCAGCCCGAAACTGAGCACCGCCTTGGTCTCGGCCTCGGGAAGTTTCAGGCCGCGAAGCGGCTGGTCCTTCGCGAGGTGCGCGAGGCACAATTCGATGGCGCTGACCCGCAATTTGGCCTCTTTGTCGCCGCTTTTCGCCGCCCGCTGCGCTTTCGGCAACGCCAAGTCCAACGTCTGGATGTCGGCGAGCATCAATTCGGTTTCGATTGTTTCGATATCGGAAGTGGGATCGACTTGGCCCGCGACGTGCGTGACATCCTCGTCGATAAAACAACGAACGACCTGGAGGATGGCGTCGACTTCGCGGATATGGCTGAGGAATTTGTTGCCGAGCCCTTGGCCTTCGCTGGCGCCTTTCACGATGCCCGCGATGTCCACCAGCTTCAGCGCGGCGGGAACCACCTTTTGCGTGGGGATCAGTTTCGTGATCCGCGCCAGCCGGCCATCAGGCACGCTGACGATCCCCTCGTTCGGTTCGATCGTGCAAAACGGATAGTTCGCGGCCTGAGCCGTCTTGGAACAGGTTAGCGCGTTGAACAACGTGCTCTTGCCCACATTGGGCAAGCCGACAATACCGGCTTCCATCGATCGACGCCTTGCCGCGTTCGCGGCGTTTGCCGGCTTGGTCCGGCACTTTTCCGTGGAACTTTGGAGCCGACGCCAAGCCGCCGGTCCGCGGCGTTTCCCAGGCCGGCCGCGAATCGGTTCGCCAACCCCGGCCGGATCACTTGCCGCCTGCCCGCAGCCGACACGCGACCGCGAAGGGCCTAAGTTTTACGGGTTTGCCACGCGGGAACAAGGGCCGCCTCGCAGCTCGCGGGCGACTCGCTTGCGGCTGAAGGGGTGACTCTCATGCGGCTGAAGGGGCGACTCGCTTACGACGGACGGGGCAACTCGCTTACGGCTGACGGGGCGACGCGCGAGTGGTGGACTCGTTGTTCAGGGGCTCGCGGTTTGCTCTTCCGCGTCCGACGTCAGCAGCACATGGCCCGAGAGCCAGGTCTGCCGCGAGTTCTGCCAGTTTTCCCGCGCGACATACATTTCGGGGTCGCGCTCCAACGCCGACACAAACGCCGACTCGGCCTGTTCCATCCGTCCCTGCAAGCAAAGCGCCAAGCCTAGATTGTTACGGAGCGTGGCCGTATCGAGTCCCAACCGCAAGGCGTTGGCGTAGCAAGCGCCGGCGCCATGCGGTTCAAACCGCGCGAGACGGCCATCTCCCAGGAGCACCCATCCCTCGGCGTCCTCGGGATCCCAAAAAGTCCGCCACCAGCCCACCCGTTCCACCCATGCCGGTCGCCGCGTTGATAACTCCTCCCACGTCAAGGGACGCGATTTCATGGTCCAAGCCGTTTCTTCCAACACCGATCCCACAATCGCCCCGATCACCACGGCGACGACCACCGATGGACGTCGAATGAGCGGCCACCAGCGACGTTCAGCCCGCGCCGCTCGGCGCGGCTCGGACGGTTGCACCCATCCCTGCGGCGACACCCGGTGATCCACCGCATCGTGCGGAAGCACGTGGACATCTTTGACTCGAGGATGTCCCGTGTGGGCATCGCCCTGGGTATCGTCAGCGGTATCGCCAGGGGCATCGCCCGGGGTATCGGCACTGGCAGCGGTACTGGCAGCGGTACTGGCAGCGACGGCGCCATGAGCAGCCATATCGCCATTGGCATGATCGCCCGTCCCGGCCATTTCCACGCCGCTCGCGACAGCGCCGCTGATGCGGGGAAGGTCCGGACGGGGATTGTCGACGCGTTCGCCCAGGTTCAGTTGCTCGAACAGGCAGCGAGCTCGCTCGGCGAATTCCGCGGCATCCGAGAAACGTTGGTCGACGCGGCAATTGAGGCAAGGGACGAGGAGTTCCAACAGGGAGTTTCCAGCCGCGTTCACGGGAGGGCACTCTCGCAAGGTCAGCCCGTCCAGTTGTCGCCGCACCAGCCAAGCGGCCTGTTCCTGATCGGACAGTTCGCGTGGCGGCTCGCCGTAAGGCAGTTTCCCCGTGATTAACTGGTAGAGCACGGCGGCCAGGGAAAACAGGTCGGCGGCCATCGTGTTGGTGGTGAGCGGAGCGGCCATGGTGCGTGGCAGTCCCACCATCGCCAACCGTTCGGGCGCCATGTACGCCAGCGTTCCGCCCAGATCGTCGTGCGACTTGCTTTTGGTCGCGAGGTTGAAATCGAACAGCAGAGCGCGGCCGGACGCGGTCAGCAGGATGTTCGCTGGCTTGACATCGTTGTGGAACACGCCGCGAGCATGCATGTGCCGCAACGCTTCGACGACATCCAGTCCGATTCGCAGCACATCGCGAACCCAGGCGTTGGACATCGCCAGTTCGGTGCCGGTCCGCTGCGAGTTCACGCGTTTCGCGACCCAATCCTCGATGGTCCGTCTTCCCAGAAACGGCATGATGAACGACTGGAAATCGTGGTGGTCCGTGTGGGCGGCGGTGAGGACCGGAACGATATGGGGATGAAACAAGGCGCCCTGGATTTGGGCCTCGGAGTTCGCCTTCAGCGAAACTTTGACGATGACCGGCCGGTTCCCCTCGCGCATTTCTTCGGCCAGGTAGACGCGGGCGAACGCTCCGCGGCCTATCTCTTCGATCATCCGAACGCCTTCCCAGCGCTCGCCGACGCGGGGCCATCGAATCGATTCGGTCCGGAGCGACTCCACGAGTTCCGCGATTTGGGACGGAGTGCAGTTCAGGTCGCGCCGCGGGAACATGATCCGTTCGAAGATCTGGGACGCGCAGCCGGGAAAGCGAGCGCAGAATTCGACGGTGTCCAAACGCTCGCCACGCGCCCGCCGAAGCTGGAACTCCTCGGAAGCCAGCGCGGCGATCGCGGGCGCCAGATGCTGAAGCTCCGCGTGGCGACGCAGCGCCTCGATGGTGTCGGGCGGGTCGCCGTTTCGCCAGCGGTCGACGATCTGACGGATCAGTTGCTGATAAGGTTCGGCGGACATGGGCTCGCGGACCGAGGCAGAGGGGAGCCGCCCCGGCAACGCGCCAACGCCTGACCCGCTTCCTGCTAGGTCAAGCCTTCGATCGGCTCCCCGTAATAGATGTGATGCGGCCGCTGGGTGGCGTCGAGCCATGCGGCCGTGGGCGGAATGCCCAG
>CAIXSC010000853.1 GCA_903921945.1 uncultured Planctomycetaceae bacterium | reverse complement strand
CGGTCTTTCCAGTTCGCCACGTCGACGTACGACACCGTTTTCGCGGCGTTCAACCAGCTCGGAACCCACGGATTGACGGTTTCGACGCCATCGATGACCCGATATACCCGGTGATTCGTGGACGAAAAATCGTATAGCGGCATATAGCCAAGCGTGACCAGCACGGCGTTCCGCTCGTCATCGCTTAACTGAGTGAATGCCGTGTAGGTGGACTTGTTCTTGTAATTGGAGCTGAATGCGGTGTTGATTCCGAAACTCGCCCAGTTCACCGTGGGTATATTGAGCCTTGTCCCCAGGGCATCGGACGCGTTGTAGTAATCCACGCCCTCGATGAACGTCTCGCGTAATCGCTTGCCCTCCGCCGCCCGGGGATTGTAATAGCCATCTTGGATAAGCTTCACGTCCATCTTGAAGTATTCGTTGCCCACCTTGACCATTTCGGTGCCCGTCTGTCGCGACACCACGGTCTTGACGATCGAAACTTCCTCGACACTGATGGTGCCGTCCGCGACCTTGTTGTAACCCGTGACCTTGTAATAGGTCCGCGGTTCGCTGGACACCAACGGGCGGCTCCGCGTCTTGGTGCCGGATAGGGTCGCGGCGCCGGAATCAACCGTGATGTCGCCTGCGGCCAGCAACACGAGCTGTCCATTCGCCTTCACAGCGGCCGGTCCACCCACCTCGATCGAGCCGTTCGTCAATTGGGCGCGAGTGAGCGTCGCGGTGGCCAAATAAGAAGGCGACCACAGCGAGGATACGCCAGCGCGAATCACCACGTCCGTTGTCAACGCGGTCACCGCGCCCTCGACGACCACCCCGTTCACCGCGTCGAGCAGCGTTCG
The DNA here is from genome assembly GCA_903921945.1 of uncultured Planctomycetaceae bacterium. Classification (GTDB taxonomy): domain Bacteria; phylum Planctomycetota; class Planctomycetia; order Pirellulales; family Pirellulaceae; genus CAIXSC01. Next base: position 4,162 of record CAIXSC010000853.1, on the reverse strand, counting down.
GCCACTGCCGCTTTGCACCACGCCGGACACATGCAAATCCGGGGCGAGCAGCTGCACACTGCCCGCCGATTTCACGAATCCAGCCGGCAGGTCGTCGTACGTTTCCTCGACAAACACAAACGTGGCCGCTTGCAGCAGTAGGCTGCCCGTCGCGGCCGCGACCGTCACCGTGCCGCCCGCCAGCACGCTGACATCGGTCCCCTGCAACTGGATGGAATTGAGCGCATCGATCCGGCCGTCCACCATGATGTCGCCCAGGTCCGAAACAACCTCCACGGAGACGGTGTCAGTGACCGTAACGCCGCTCGCGACGCGCAGTCCACCGACATTGCCCTGGATGGAGATCGACTGGGGCGAATGCAAGCGGATCGTTCCTCCCGCCGGCGTCTTGATTTCGCCGCCGGAAATCCGTACGGGCGAGTCATTCTCGCCGAGCGGCGCGCCGGACTCGGTGACGTAATTCCCGCTGGCATCCGTGCGGAAAAGCAGCGGCATGACAATCAGGCTGACGCCGGAAGCATGCACGCCAGCCGAGATGTCCACCGCCTTCGTGGCCGAAAACAGACCGTTGACGACCGTTCGCCCATCCGTTTCCCATTGCAGTTCGCCGCCAGCTCCCAAAGCCCGAATCGTGCCCTCCACCGTCGCGTCGCCCGTGACGCTGACAGACAGCACGCTGCCCGTGGACGACGGCGGGCTGCCGACGGCCGGAGTGGGAAGCTGGGCCGTTCCCGGCAACTCGACCGCCGTGCCATCCGTTTCCACCGCGCTCAGACCGTTGGCGAAGAAATCGCCGCCTACCGCCAACACGACGCCGCCGACGGCGCGGATGCTGCCACCCCGTTCGGCCGGCAATCCCGATGTATCGAGCCCCATTCCGCCGAGCGTCAGGTCGCCCGTCGTGTGGATGTCCACCGTGCCTGCCGCGACCCATTCGATGCCGCCCGAGGCGGTCCGCCGCGCGCCACCAAGGATCGAGCCGGACACTTCCAAGTCCTGCGCTTCGATCAACAGCGCGGCGGTTCCCGACGGCGTCATCAACACGCCGCCGGAATTCACCGACACGCGGCCATCCGATTGGATGCTCAGATACGGAGCCGAAACCACGGCCGCTAACTGCCGCGGTTGTCCGTCGTCCCCAATTCCCGCCTTCGCGAAGTCGATCGACTCGGTGGCCTGGAACCGCAGACGCTGGGCGGACCCAGTGACTTCCAATTCCTGTTCGTAGACTTCAATCGCGGCGGCTTTCACCAACAGCGAGCCCGCCAACGCGAAATCGCCGTGCAGCGACGCACGGCCCGCGATATCGATGGTGATCTCGTAGTCGTTCTCCACCGGAGTCGCGGCCGTGCTGTTGACCACGCCGGCGATTTCCACGTCGTACCCGACGAATTCCAATCGAGCCCCTGTCTCGATGCGGCCCGATTCCTTTTCCACCTCGAGATTGCCGGCGGTCGAAGCGAGTCGCACCAGTTGCAGTCCCACGCTGCCCGGACCGATTTGGCTGTTGATGGCCACATCGTTGTAACCGGTCACGTAGATCGATCCCGCATTGCGGGTTCGCATCGCGCCCGTTCCGTAGGTGCGAATGCTCTCGAAGCCCGGTTCGAGTTCGGTGCCGGCCATGACGATCACATTCCGTCCGGCTTCCAGGTTGCCACGCAGTCGCAACGACCGACTCGCGCGGACCGTGACATCGGACGACGCGCCGCCCGCAATGACATCTCCCTTCACTTCCGCATTGGCGCCCGGAATGAGCTCGATCGAGCCGTTGATCGTTTCGAGCAAGCCGGTCGAGTCGACGTCGACGTCCAGACCGTCGGGGGATGGACCGCTCCGCAGCGCGATTGCCTGATTCGCGAGCACGGCTCCGCCGATGTAAATCTTGCCGTTGGGCCCCGCCTCCGCTCCCAAGCCCACGATCGAACCGCTTTCCGGAGCGTAAATCGAATACGGCGCCGTCGACGCCCGCGCCTCGGTGGAGTCCGACCACCCCAACAGCGAAGCATTCAGCGAGTCGGACTTTAATGTGAACTTGTAGGGGCCGGCGAGCTGGATGCGCGAATACTTCAACGCCGCTTCCAAGATCGGCGAGCCGCCCGTGGCTCGGTAGGTCGATCCGACGGGGTATTCGGGATTGTCCGACGACACGACGGACCACGCCATCGCATTGATGGCGGACTGGATGTCGGCCACCAAGTCCTGAATCGCCTGGTTGGTTGTCGTGGCCGAGGCCGGAATCACCACGCGCCCCGTCAGATGCTTGTCGATCGCGTCGATCTCCAATGACAGCTCGACATTCGCTGTCAGCCTGCCATCGGAGGTCACGATAAACGAGTCCGCCAGCAGTTCCTGGTCGAATTCGGACGCGAGGATCGTCACGGGGCCAGGAGCGTTCAGATTGATCCGGCTGTCCGGCCGCCATGTCGCTAGCCGGGCCGAGCCGTAAAGCACGACACCGCTGCCCGAGTACTCGACACCCGGTTCGACGGGATCGATGCCGCCGACGAAGTCGATCGTTTTTCCGGCCTGCAAATCGGTGCCGATCCGGATTTGCTGATCGGCCTCGATCCGAATCGTCGAATCGCCGTTGTAAGTCTCCAGCTTGCGTCCGACGTAAAAACCGCTGCTGTCGAACGACCGTTTATAAACGCCGCCCGCGACCAAGCCACCCAGGATTTGGGTGTCGCCGGTCGAGTCGATGAAGACCGACCCGGCTGGGTTGGCGGCCATCACCTGGCTGGCGGCCATCACCTTCACGCCAATCCCTTCGGGGTTCGCCCCGCCGACGATCTCGATCCGTTCATTGGCGCGAAGGAAACCGCCCGTTTCAAACGGGGTTCCCTGTTGCGTGACGGTCATGCCGCCGATGGACGCCTGTCCGCCGGCCACCAACCGCATGACCGAGGGGGCCGTCGACCACGTGAACGACTCGCCAACCCGCACGTCGTTCGCGAACGTCTGCGTCGCGTTTCCGCCGGCGAGCAGGTTCCCCATGATCACCAGGTCGTCGACGGCTCGCAGTTCGACCCGGCCACCGGAGTTGTTCGAACCGAGGCCCGGCGTGGACACGCCGCCCGCCGTGTTGATCAGGATGCTGGTGTCGTCGTCATCGCTACCGGCGGCTCCACCTTCCAACAACACGCTCTTCGCGGCCGCCACGGCCGTATCGATGCTCAACTGCTCGCCCGCGACGATATGCAGTGTGGAGTCGTTCCCCGCCCAGATGGTACCGTTCGACCCGATCGTGCCACCCGCGACCACCGCGCCGTTGATCCGCACGTCTCGCGAACCGCGTATATACACCGAGGTTCCGGCCCCCGTGCTCACCACACTGGACGTCGGGTCGACGTACAGGCTGTCTCCCTTCGCGTTGACGCCCGCCAGATCGCCACCGCCGACAGCGACACCGCCCAACAACGTGATGTCGCCCGCGATATTGGCCGCCCCTTCCCAGTACAACCATCGATCCGACTGCAACGCCAGGTCGCCACCAGCGCCAAGCACATTGATGTTGCCGCGGACAATCAAGTCGTCGTTGATGGACAACTGCAGTCCTTTGTTCTCCTGCATCACGGTCAAGGTGCCCGAGATCAACGTCGAGAAACCGCGTTGGCCAATCAAATAATGGGCCGCCTGAGCCTCGATTCGATTCGCGACGCCATCGTTCTCCTCGTCCACAACGACGAACACGTAGCTGTTGCCCTCGGTGTCCTTCACAAGCCAACGTTTGTTGGCCTCCAAAGTGCTGATCGTGACCGAAGTGCCCAAGGGCTTGTTAGCGGCGGTCAAACCGGCACGGAGCGAAGCGGGCAAGGTGCCCGCCGCCAGCGCGTCCGTCGCCGCGCTGTCCGGTGTGTACGTGGCCAAGGTCGTGCCGGGCAGCGTATCGAAGTAGTCGGCGTGGTCGAAAGTCTTCCCCGCCGATGAAAGGGTCATGAGCGCCGACGTCGTCACGCTACCATTGAGCCACAACTCGCCACTCGACCTCAGCGTGACGGTCGCGTCCCTGCCGATCAAAGTAGGAATCGACGCCCCGCTGGTCGCAACGAATTCGACACCCGCCATCACGGCGCTGCCCGAATCGATCCACAAATAGTCGTTCGCGTCGGCGACCACGGCGCTGTTCCTGCCCGGGGCGTCGAGGATCCCGCCTTCGAGG
>CAIXSC010000852.1 GCA_903921945.1 uncultured Planctomycetaceae bacterium | reverse complement strand
TCCGGCGGTTTACCAAAACCGTTTCGGAAGCAGCGATTCGAGACGATCGCGCCAGGTTGTTTCAGCCGCCGGCTTTTCGGCGGCTTCTGGCGCTTGCGCCGCTTTCGGCCGTTCACCACGCGGCGGCGCGACCGTTACCGGGGCGACAGTCACCGGCGCGACGGTTACCGGAGCAACAGTCACCGGCGCGGCAGTCACTGGTGCGGTAGTTCCAGGCGTGTCGGTAGCTGGGGCGGCTGGCATGGGGGTGCCGGTGACGGTCGTGTCGGCGCCCCGCCGGGTGCTCGGTGCGGGCTGGCGATCTTTCGCGGCGGTCGCGTTTGGCGCCGTTTCGACGGAGCGGCCCGGGGTGGACCGGGTCGTTGGCACGGGCCCTGGGGAGCCGGCCGAATCGGTTCCCGTTCGCGGTCGGACGGGGCCGATGCGGCGCAGCGACCCGGAGTTCGATCGCTGTGCTCGTTCGCTTGCGGGTCCGCTATTGCCGTTCTGGTTGGGCGTGGTGGTGGCGGGACCCATCACGGGCCCGGTGCCGGTGAATTCGACGACGGGCGTTTCACCAGGAACGAACTCTTCCAAGAACCGCGGCCAGTAGCCATCGAGGAACCGATGGGAGTCGAGCAAGCGGCCGTGGCCGAGTTGGAAGCCGGCAATGCCTAACTGCTTGACCAGCTCGTCGCGCTCGTTGTCATGGAACCAGAGATCGTAGGCGGCCAGGTCGTCGACCGAGACATCGCCCGGTCCCATCAAATCGATTCCAATCCGCAATTCGGAGAGTTCACCCATCGGCAAGTCGTCGATTTGGAACCAGTATTGGGTCCATATGCTTGGGATGGGCGGTCCTTTTCCGCCACCCACCGTGGCGTATCGGTAGTAGGTTTTGCCGCTGACTTTGCCTTCGATGGCCAGTCGCAGCGGTGATTGAACGGCCTTGTCCCGCGCGCGAATCCAACCCCAGATGGCGATCCGTCCGGTGGCGGGCGCGGGAATCGGATCGCTTCGAACCCAGACGACATCGCGATCGCTGCGGATTCGCAGCGCGCGTTGGCCGCCATGCGGGTCGGTTTCCTCAAGGGCGACGGTGATGCCTGTTCCCGCAGCGCTCAGCCACCGGGCCGGAGCCATGTAAGGTGTGCCATTCGAATCGGTGTTGACGCCCGCTTCGAAGCCGGCGTTGGCCAGGGTCTTGAGCGGGGGTGGCGAGTTCAGATTGTGGGCGCGAGCGCGGGCCGAATTCATCCGGGCTTGCAGCGCTTGTGGAACTTCGGGAGCGACGACGGCGTTCCAGTCCCGCACGATCGCCTGGGGCGAATCGAGCCGGATCGCTCGCAAATCGTGTGGATCCAGGGCGAGGCGCCAAAGCCATTGGCCTTGCACTCGAGTAAGTGCCGCGGCGGGGCCCGTCAGAGATTTGTTAGACAATCCGGTCCCCGCACCGATCGCCGCACCGCCGCGCTGGGTGCCTTGGCCCTGGCCCAACAGTTCCCACTGCAGATCGGGCGGGCCATCGAACCGGACTTCGACCGAAACGGGCCACGGCGCGTCGTTCAGCACGTAGGCGAAGACGGCCTTTTCCGCCAACATCTGGCGGACAGTGACGGCCTGCGCCTGCGAATCGAGGGATGGCGATAGCGTTTCAAAGGCGTTCGGCGGCAGGCTGTTGAACGTGGCCAAAGCTTGTCGCAACCGCGGGTCGGCGCTCAACGCCAGCGACCGGCCGCCCTGCAAGAACAGCACGCTATCCTCGGATCGCAAGGTTCGCGTGAGCGACTGACGCTGCCGCCCACCCGCCGCGAGGAATTGAGTGGCGATCGGCGCCGCGGTGGAGACGAGCTGCCATGGCAGCGATTCCTGGAATGACAAGCCGCCGGCCGCTCCGTTCGCGGCCAGCAATCGATCGAATTCGATGGCGCGGTTCCATTCCAGGCGAGCGCCTTGGCCTGCGAGTCCAAGCAGCGGGGCGTCGAGAAACGGCCGCGGACAGACAATGCCGGGCTGGCCATCCCACGCGGTCGGATCAAGGCCGACGAGCCGCAAGCCTTCCGCCGCGGACAACCGGACCGGAAGCGCCGGTTGAGCGAATGGCTGAAGCGCGGGCGAGTGCCGCAGTCCGGCGATGTTTAACAATAACCGCGAGTCTATCTGTCGTTTCGCTATTCGGTCCCGGGCTGCGGCGTAGAACGCTTCGGACTGGCTCATCCGCCAGCGAATCCAACGTTCCCGCGCCTCGCCTTCCAGGAACCGCGCGCGGACCGCGAAGCGCGACGACGCGGCGTTCGGCGAATCGGGAACGCTGGGCACCGCGATTCCCGTATCGGCGGTGAACGCGGCCACCGTCCGATCGTCGTAGCCGCCCTCCGCGCCCGGCAGTCCCGCGAACGAGTCGGGGCCAATCTGCAGACTCGCGCCGCCCCATGCCGGATGGTGGCCGTAACGCTGTTCCAGTTCGTCCAGGATGCGCAGGCTTGACTCGCGGACCAACGGATCGAGCAGGTTGTAACGCGGCGCTTTGCCGCGCAGCGAGTTGGCGGTCGCCGTGGATGGCACCGTGGTGATCCGCCAGTCGCGTTGAGGCCCGGTCGGGGTCGAGTTCCCCGCATACATCGCATTGCCCGGCACCGGCGCGCCGCCCGACGACGGACTGTCCAAGGTCGAACGGTTGCCCGGCGTCGCGGCGTTGCCGGAGAGCGGAAAGGCGGCGGAGAAGGGAGCCGCGGCGGCCTGCATCCCCGCTTTGAGAAACCCCAGCGGAGAGGTTTCAGTCGTCGTTTCCAACGGTGGGGCGATCTTTCCCGACCGCCATGGAATCGTGCTTGCGGTTAAATCCGGCCGGCCAGTGGTATGCGCGATCGGCAGCATTCGTCCATCGGCCCCGATCCATCGCAAACCGGTTGCCTCGGCGCTGCCACTGCGGGAAAGCCGCTCCAGTTCAGGCAGCGGTCCGGCGAATTCGACCGCCGGAATCAGCTTCAACCCCTCTCGATCAAAGAGGCGAAAGAGCAGCTCGAGCACGTCTTTGCGAACCGGATCCTGGCCATCGGCCAGAAACACCCCCGAGTCATGGCGCGGGTTCGGTTCGAGCAACGCACTGGGATAGAGTGCGCTACCTTCGCTGGCGACGTTGATAACCGCCGCGTTGTATCCCGCAAATTTGAGGTAATCGACCAGGCGAGTGGCGCCTTGAAAGAACGAGACCCAGTCGAGCCAAGCGGCCGAGCCATCCGATTCCAGCACGCGACCGGACTGGAAAGTTTCGGCCAACAACGGCCGATCGAATACGGCTGCCGCGAGCCGGCTGCTCGCGCGACGCTCGGCTTGAACAGCGACAGGAGACGTCGGCGAACTTGACGGCAACGGAGGCTTCGGCGATGAGTTCGCGTTCGCGGATCGCGACGCTGATGTCGCCGGACTGGCGGGGGGTAGGCGAGCGGGTCCGGCTTCAACAGCCATGCGACCGACATAGGCCGGGGCGGATGGATGGCGATTGACGACGAGCGCCCATGCCGAACGGCTTTGCGGCCAATAAACGAGACGGTGTTTGCCGAACGCGGGAGGAACCCCCGGGCCTAAGGGCGGCACCTCGAAGCCCGTATCGAGTCCGTAGGACAGGAGCCGTCCGGCCGCGTCGGTTTCCATCACGCTGATGCCGAGACATTGCGGCAAGTCGTTCGCGAACTCGATTTCCAAAATATGCGGTTCGCCAGAACGGGCGACGGCCAACGGCAGCAGCGTCCAGCCATTGGGTGCCAACCGCAGCAGACTTTGACCCCGATGCGAATGGCGTGTGGCGAAGCGTTGTTCGAACATCCCCGCGCCGTCATTGGCGGTCGGCTTCCATCCGGGCACAGCGGGCAGCCATTGGGTCCACGGGCGTCCTTCCGACCGGTTTTCCGCAGGCTGCCCGTCTGCCGTTGATCCGTCTGATTTGGAGCCGTCTGATTTGGAGCCGTCTGCTCTTCGGCCGTCTGTCGGGCCTGCTGTCAGGCTTGCGCTCGGGCCAGTTGCTGGGCCTGCTGTCGGGCGGGGCGTCGCACCGGCGGTTGGCCCTGCCGTCGCGGTGGTTGTCGAGCCAACCGCGGCCGTCTTAGAGCCCCCGAAATCGCTCGCCGCTTGTCCGTCCTCGGCGGGCCCGGCGGCGCCGTCAACGCGGTCTGCGGCGCGGTCGGCAGTGTCGTTGCTGGGTGGGCGAGCGGTGGTGGTGGCCAGTTCGTCAACCGTTGGGTCGGCGCGGCGCTCGGCACCTTGTTTTGGGCTGTCCGCCGAGCGATTTTCCGGCCGAGACGGCACGCCGTTCGTCGGATCGATTTCCGCGATTCGCCGCCAAGTGGACGGTTCACTAGGGCCGAGAGGGAAGGGGAGCTGGTAGCGCGATTCGGTCCGACTGTCGCGCCGGGATGGCTCGGCCGCCGCGTCGGGGGCGGAAAGAACGACGACCTGGACACGGCGAGCCATGAGCGGCCGCGCTCGCGACAACGGCAGTCCGACTCCCGTACGCCGCGCTAGCAATTCGACGTGGATATCGTAGACCCCCTCTTGCTCGGGCAACCGCACCACGCACGCGGACTCGGATGCCATCGCCGATGGGCGTGGCCGCAAGTCGTATTCCTGGCGCATGAGTTCGTCGCTGCCGCGAGCGGGCGCGAGCCAGACACGGATGCGGTTGGATGCCGACGTTTCCTGGCCGGTCGCGTTCGCGATCACCGTGAAGGGAAACGTTTCACCAGGCTCGAAAACAAGATGTTCCCGTTCAAAATCAACTCGCAGCCGATCTCCCGGGACACGCGCCAGTTGGACGCGGTTGCGTTGGTCATCGAGCGAATGGGAGAGTGGCGTCGAGACGAGGGTGTCGAGCCTGGCGGTGAAGCGCCGGAGCTCGTTAGGTTGGTCGACGGGCGCGAGCTCGATCGTGACTTCGGCGGTGGGCGGTCCGACCACTTCAAGATCGCAACCGTGAAACACGCTCTCGACCGTGTTGTGGATCGCCAGCGTCTGGCCGCCCGTACCTGTACCTTGGGTGCATGTACCTTGGGTGCCTGTACTTGGGGTATTTCGGGTTTGTGGACCGCGATCGATGGAGCCGGGTTCCTCGCCGCTCAATCCAAGATGACGGAATGCGCCAAAGCGGCCCGCGGAGAGTCGCGCCGCGCCGGTCCAAGCCCGTGCCGCTCCGCCGCCCCAGGTAAATCGCAGATGCAGTTCCAGCGGCGGCGACGACGTGGTGTCGCGGGCGCTGTCCCGCGTGGCCTCGCGTGTGGCCTCGCGTGTGGTGCCGTTCGCGTCGTCCTGAGGCGTATCGCGCGAGTTGTCGCGAGGCGGGCCGGGGCTGGTTTCGCGGGTCGGTTCGCGGGTCGGTTCGCGCTGGGCACTTGGGCCACGGAGTGGACCGCCGAGTCGTCCGAAGAAGCTCTTACCGCGAGGCTCGCTGGCCTCCGGGCGTTCGGCGGGTTCTTGGGCGGCGGCCGCCGGTGGCCATGCGGGAAACGAACTGCTGACGCAGGCCACGAGTGCCGTGGCGATGGGAATAAGCACGAGCCATGCGATGAGCGCGCAGGAGTGGCATCCCGCCGCTCGATGGCGCCGGTTAGCGGCGGCATGCCGGTTGGCGGCTGCTGTCGCGGTATCTCGGATGGGCGGACGTCCTTGTCCGATCATGCCTCTCCTCGCGTGGCATCGCCACGCGCAAGACGGGGTTGCGTCTGCGGATCGTCTTCCGTGACGATCCGCCGTCGCGCCGGCGTTTCGAAACGAGCTCCGCTGTAGCGGTTTCCGCTCAGGTCGCGACGTTCCTGGCGCCGGGCGGGAGAGTATAGCCAACCGTTCGAAAATCGCGGTATGGCACTTTTTTTGGCCCATCCGGGATTCGTGTGGGTCCTTGGGAAAACCTCAGGCGAATGCGGATCGCCCGTCCGAACATCGATCAACCTGTGATACGACGGACATCTTGTCCGTCGAGAGCTCGTCGAGGCAGAGCGATCAAGGAGCGATCAGTGCCTGGCACGGATCAGCGATCAGTGCCTGGCACCGAACGATCTGTGCCTGGCACTTATGGCTGAAAGATTGGCCCGGGGGGAATGCGCAGTTCGTATAGCTTGCGAAGTTCACGCAGATAGGCGTGAAAGGCAGGGCTAAGCGTACCTGCCGCGCATTGATCAATCACCGCCAAACGAGCGGTTCTGCGCAGATTGGGCAAGCCGACGACGGTCCGTAGACCATTCGTCGACGCCGCAAAGCGATGAGCCGGCGGTAGATGTCAGAACCCGACAACGTCGGGGAAAAATACCCGTCCAGAGGCGCTGCCGGATGGTTTCCGTCGCCTATTGG
>CAIXSC010000851.1 GCA_903921945.1 uncultured Planctomycetaceae bacterium | reverse complement strand
GATGTTGTACCGAACGTTGCCGGGGCGTGCGTCAGCATGTCGCCTCCACGCGGTCCAGCTAGTGTAGTGCTTGAAAAATACGGGAACTTATTGGCAGCCTCTGGCGTCTAACCTTCCAACCAGGGAGGATCAGACGCGTGCGAGTAGCAAAATCTGTGACGCTAACAGTCGAAGGGCGAAGTGTTTTGACAACGTGGTCGCGAGGTCGATGTAGTGGGCCTGTACTTGGATCCTACCGAGCACGCGTTGGTGTTGTCGTGCGATGAAAAGAGCCAGATTCAGGCGCTCGATAGTGGGCCGTAGAGCCTGCCGATCTTCCCCGGTCGCCTGGAGACGATGACACACGACTACAAACGCACCGGAACCACGACACTGTTCGCAGCAATTGAACTGGCCAAGGGCACGATTATCGCCGAATGCATGCCGCAACATCGACACCAGGAATGGATTAAACTCCTGAAGAAGATCGATGCCGAAACGCTGGCCGATTCGGACCCGTATCTGATTGTTGACAATGACGCCACTCATAGGCATCCCAAGGTCAAATCCTGGCTCAAACGGCACCCTCGCTTTCGCATTCATTTCACTCCTACCAGTAGCTCATGGTTGCACGTGATTGAACGCCGGTTTAGCGACATCACCCAGAACCGTATCCGTAACGGCGTCTTCCACAACGTCCCGCAACTGATCAAAGCGATTCACGACTACATCGATCATCACAATACAACCCGAATACATTCGTCTGGCCCCAAAAAGCTGCGGATATCCTCGAGAAAGTTGCTCGGGCTCGGGCCAGCCTCAATAAGATCCCATCTGCTTGAAGCACTACCCTAGAAATGGGCATCGCGACGCGGTCGAATGGTATCGGTTGGAATTCCTAAGTAGCTCGAAGACAACAGCTTCCTTTTCAAATATTCCTAAAGAGGCGTTTTCCGCTTGGAACACGCGTATTTGTTCCTTGGCCAACCCCGAAAGCACGGCTCAGAACGGGTTCAATGAGTAAACGACCACTTGGCCCGCTCGATCCGCCGCGGCGAGGAGGCGGCCATCGAGCGAGATCGCGATCGCCCCGATCCAAACTCCGCGGTCAGCGAATTTGCCGAAATCGCGGACCAGCTTGCCGCTTTCCAGATTCCACACCTTGATCTGTTGATCGCGGCCGCACGAAAACAAATGCTTTCCGTCGGGATGGAAGGCGAGATCGTTCGTGCCAACAGGGTGGCCTGGAAATTCGCGGATCTTCTTGCCGTCGGCCGGATCGATGACCAAGATTTTACCTTGGTCCTTCTCGGTTTGCACATTGCCGTGTCCAGCAACCAGCCATCGGCCGTCGGGCGAATAACGCACAGCCGACATACCCTCCTTGATCTCTTTACTGAGGTCTTTTCTCGACTTGCCGGTTTCGACATCCCAGAAGTGGAAATGCGGCACGAACTCTTCGAGTCCGCTCTTGAAGCGGATGAATGGCGTGTGTTGCGAAGCCGCCACCGTTTTACCGTCGGGCGAGACACCCAAACTGGAGATCCACTGGGTCGCTTGCCAGCGTCGCAACTCGCGGCCCCCAGGCAGGTCCCACACAATGATGACGCCATCATCGTCGCCCGTCACCAGTGTCTTTCCATCCGGCGTTTGCGCCAGGCCGTGAATCCATTCAGCGTGATTCCTCAAGTCGCGAAGCGGCCTTTGAATGACCACGTTCGCCTGGATGGGCTCGGGGGGCTCCGGGACTTTGTCCACCTTTTCGGTAACGCCTTTGGGGACGAAACCGTCGTTCAGCACGACCGTTCCAGGCTCTCCCTCGACACTGCGGGCGTCCCAATACTTGACCGTGTGATCGCTACTGACGGAGATCAGCGTCATGCTGTCGGGTGTGACAAGAATACGGTTGATTTCGTTGGAATGGCCGACGAGCCGGCGTGCCGGCGAAGGGGTTTTCCCCTCCGGCACGTCCAGATTCCACACGAGAATATCGCCATTCTTGTTGGCAGCCGCTACCTGGTAATTGCCAATGAACGCGAGCGAAGTGATGTAGGCCGAGTTCCACGGAAGCGAATACATCAACCTGGAATTGGCGAACGGTTGGTCCATGGGGATGGTTTCCACGAGTTCACTTCCGCGCATAGGGATATAGCCACACGCGGGTTCGAGTATTCACGCGCTATCCGATCAACTCGGGAATTGGCATCGAACCATCCGGGGTGGCCCAGATTGGCCGGGAACCGAGGTAATGCACAGCGCGATGGTCAACGCCCATCGCTTTGTAGATCGTGGCGAAATAGGCGCCTTCATCGACCGGTTTGTCCGCCACTTCGAAACCATCGCGGTTGCTCGCGCCGTAGGTTTGTCCGCCGCGGATGCCGCCACCTGCGAGCACAACCGTCCAGGCCCGCCCGAAGTGGTCGCGCCCACCCTGGCCATTGATCGCCGGTGTCCGCCCGAATTCGCTGGTCCAAACCACCAGTGTATCCTGAAGCAATCCCCGGTCTTGCAGGTCTTCCAGCAACGATGACCAAGCTGGATCGAGCACCTTCAGGTTGGCTTTGTGAACCGGGAAGTTATCGTTGTGGCTATCGTAGCCATCATGGCCAATCTCGATGAATGGCACTCCCGCTTCGACCAGTTTGAGCGCTGTGAAACAACCCCGGCCGAACGGTGTATTGCCGTAGCGATCGCGAGCCTTGTTCCAGGCGTCGGCCACATCGAACGCTTTGCGAGCCCGCATCAACCTGATCGTTCGCAATTCGGCTTCACGGTGTGCCGCGAACGGTCGGGCGGGATGCTCACGGGCGTGCTGTTGTTCCATGAACTCCAGCAACTTGCCGCGTCGGTCTTGCACCTCCTGCGACACGCTCGGATTGGCGAACCCTGGCAGCCGGCCGTCAGTATCCAGCGTGAACGGTTCGTAGGTGGGACCGAGATACCCGGATCCCGCGTTGCAACCCGCCGGTCCCATTTTGACAAAACTGGGCAGGTCGCTTTCGGGGTTGTCGCAATACTTCGCGATCATCGCCCCGATTTCCGCGTGCGGAACCTTTTCGCTCGACGGATAGCAAGTATGCATGTGATAGCCGCCGATTCCGTGATCGACCGACTTGGTTTTCATGCTGCGAATGACGGCAAGTTTGTCGGTATGCCGAGCCATTCTAGGCAGGTATTCGCAGACTTCGATGCCGCTGACTGTCGAATGGATAGGCCGGAACGGGCCGGCGGTCGGGCGTCCCGGTTTCATGTCGAACGTGTCGATCTGGCTCACACCGCCTTCCATGTAAAGCATGATGCAGCGTTTACCAGCGCGTTTCGCTTCGGCGGCGATTGTCCGGGAATGGGACAGCGCGCCCCAATTCGGCAGCGCCCAGCCAGCCGCCGTGATCATGGCGCCCTTGAGCAGGTCGCGGCGGAGGCGATGCTGATGCCAAGGACATGGATTGTTGATCGAGTTCATTTTCATGGATCCGCCTCCCATCACGAGCGTCTCGCTTCATGAGATCGCCAGCATCCGTTATCGGTTGAATCGAAATTCGGAACAAGTGACGAGCACCCAAAACGCCTCTTCCATCCGCTGCGAGCGAACCTTGGCGTCACTAGGCTCGGGGTTGAGGTACTGGACGAACTGTTGACGCTCGACGGCAGTTGGCGGGCGGCTGAGGATCGATAAGAACATCCGTTCAACCTTGGCCTCCCAGCCTTCCTCGCTCTTAACCAACTGCTCGGGAAGATTGCCGTTTCTCGGATGGCAGAGTCCGCGGAACCCATCGCCATTGTGAAGGAATAAATGCTCGGACAAGCTCCCTTGGAACGCGCCTTGGCCGTCCGTGGGTTGTCCGAGGTATTTGAGCATGTCGCCGCTCGGCGCGCTCTTCACCGCCGACTCAATCCCGAGTCCGGTCGCCAGATGGAGCGATGCCAGCCATTCCTCGGCGGAGAGCGGTCGGACGCGGGCGCGTTCGTAGAACTTTGGCATGGCATCGTCGACCGCTCCAGTATCCTCGGCCTGATACGCGTTGCTATTCACCATTTCGCGTATCAGCCATTTCAAGTCGAACCCGTGCTCCACGAACTCGGCTTGCATGACACGGAGCAGCGCGGGATGGCTCGGAGCGTTGGCCGAGTGGAAATCATCAGCCGGATGAACGAGGCCTCGTCCGAGCAATTGTGCCCACACGCGGTTGACGACCGCTTGTGCCAAGAAAGGGTTTTCGCGGGATGTGATCCAGTCGACGACTTTTTGACGCCGGGAAAAGAGCGGCGGTGGCGGGGCGGTCTTTCCCTTGGACTCCGGTTCTTTGAAATCTTGGGGGAGCGCCGGTTCGTGCAATTCCTCGCCGTCGAGGAATTTCGGCTTTACAGGGGTTCCCTTGAATCCGGGAGGAGCGTCTTTGGGAACCACAGTGAAACTCACATCGCCCGTGCTTTTCTCGGCGACAAAAAAGCGGGTCACATGGTCCTGTTGCTCGCCCTCCTTGACGTAGGTCCGCACAAAAAAACCAGCCATGCCGTAGTAATCGCGCTGTGTCCACGGTTCGAAAGGATGATTGTGGCATTTGGCACATTGCAATTGACGGCCAAGGAAAATCCGCATGGTCGCCGCCGCCAACTCGTCGGCGTCCCGATGGACGACATAGAACAATTGCGAGCCGTCTTCCTCGGCCGTCAGCAATTTTTGGACAAAGCGGTCGTAGGGCACGTTGTTCTGGAATTGGTCTCCAAGCCACTGGCGGAAACGGGTTCGATTATTGGGATGGCCGATGCCATTGGGACTCCGGCCTAGCAAGAGAATGTCCCACACCTGCGCTTGTTGGCGGGCGTGTCGCGGGTCAGCGAGCAACTTGTCGATGAGCAGTTCCCGTTTGCTCGGATGGTTGTCTGCCAGGAACGCGACCGTTTCGTCGTAAGCGGGAATCATGCCGACGAGGTCGAGATAGACGCGGCGCAGGAAAACCGTGTCGGTCGCTCGGCCGGGCGGCGCGATCTTTTGGTCCGCCCAAACGGCTTGGGTTTCCCGGTCGATCACGCGGCGCAGCAACCGGTCTTCCGACTGTGCCCAGCCGGGCATCAGCAAAGCGACCGCAAGGCACGTCAAATAGAAGCGTGGGGATAAGGACACCATACGTGATACCATCCTTCCCAAGCTCACCACGCGGCGTTTAGGAAATGTCACGATACCTGGTTTGACCAGTTCAAGTTGGTTGACTGCCTATGCCAGCCAGCGAGCGGCATCTTTCGCCCAGTACGTCAGAATCGAGGTCGCGCCGGCGCGGCGGAGCGCCGTGAGCAGTTCCAAGGCGACGGCGCGCTCGTCGATCCAGCCGTTTTTGGCCGCCGCCTTCACCATGCTGTACTCGCCGGAGACATTGTACGCCGCGAGCGGCACGCCCGCGAATCGATCCGAAATCGCGCGGAGGATGTCCAAGTAGGCGAGAGCCGGTTTCACCATGATCATGTCGGCCCCTTCGGCCAAATCGAGTTCGACTTCGCGGAGCGCTTGGTCGGCCGAGGCGGCCGGATCCATCTGGTAAGCGCGGCGATCGCCGAATTGCGGCGTGCTTTCCGCCGCCTCGCGGAATGGTCCATAGAAGGCGCTGGCGTATTTGGCCGCGTAGCTCAGAATCGGGATATGAAGGAAACCAGCCGCGTCCAGCGATTGGCGAATCGCGCCGACCATCCCATCCATCATGCCACTGGGCGCGATCACATCCGCGCCGGCCCGCGCGAAACTCACCGCTTGCTTGCCGAGCAACTCCAACGTTGCGTCGTTATCGACATCCGGCCGGCCTGTCCGCGTATTCACCACGCCGCAATGCCCGTGGCTGGTGTATTCGCAGAAGCAGACATCGGCGACCAACACCACATCGGCGGCCGCCTGTTTTGCCGTCCGCAACGCCTGCTGCACGATTCCCTGGTCGTCGTAGGAATCCGACCCCACTTCATCCTTGTGTGGTGGAATGCCAAACAGGATCACGCCTCCCAAACCCAATTGTCGAGCTTCAAGGATCTCGGCGGGCAATTGGTCAACGGAAATCTGATCCTGTCCTGGCATCGAGCCAATCGGATGGCGGATCCCTTCTCCAGGCCGCACAAACAACGGCTGAATGAAGTTGCGGGGTGATAGCCGTGTCTCGCGCACCATGTCGCGGATGCCCGGATGGTAGCGAAGCCGGCGAAGACGCGTGCGGGGAAATCCAAGTGGAGTGTCCATGGCAGTACTTTATAGCCAATCGAGGGCGAATGCGGGGGTGGTGGAAGTCAGTTGCCAGTTGTCAGTTGTCAGTTGTCAGTTGTCAGTTGCCAGTTGTTGGTGGTTGGTGGTTGGTGGTTGGTGGTCGGTGGTCGGTGGTCGGTGGTCGGTGGTCGGTGGTCGGTGGTCGGTGGTGGG